>PLEB01000345.1 GCA_003136915.1 Chitinophagaceae bacterium | reverse complement strand
ACTTTTTCAAGATATTCATAATTATCATAGTCAAGACCGGGATTGCGCCAGTCTGGATAGGTTCCAAAACGGGGGTCGTTCACTTCCTTCATTAAATCCAGCATCCAATCCGCATCATCGGAAACGCCGCCATGATTTTCTATCATAATCGTAACTCCGGAAGGCTTGCTATATTCCAAAAGCATATTATAAGATTCCGCGGCCCATTTCAATGCTTCCTGCTTTTGCACGTTTTGGGTCCCCCTGCAGTTTGTACGTATGGCATGGCAGCCAAGGTAATGGGCAATATCCACCCATTTTTGATGTTGGGTCACAAACTGTTTTCGTTCTTCTCTTGTGGCAGCGCAGCCGTCGCCTTCATCATCCACCATAATCAATACCATGGTTATTCCCTGATCGGCAGCATTCTGTTTCAAAGTTTTTAGGTATTCAAGGGTAGGAACTTCGAAAAGCGTGTTGACGAATTCTATCCCGTTAAGATTGAAATCCTCTCGTGCTATTCTCGGAAAATCCAGGTTCTTAAATCTGCCCGCCCGAAACTCATCTATGAGGGCCCATTCTGCAAGGGATATATCATTTTTTGCACCTGAATTATTCATTGATATAAAATAAAAGCAAGGTAATCAAATAGCCAGAGTAGTGCGGGTATCTTAACTTTGATTGAATTAATATTTGCCTTATGCCAAAACGCAAACTGCAAGCAATATGGATAATACTTATCGGTGTTTTAATATTAGCCTTCTTTCTCTTTGGTATCCGAAGTGCCTTTAAGGATAAGCTGCTTAAAAAGGAAAATTCAGGATATAAATCCCATCCTGGTGGGGGAAGTGATAAAGGCTTTGCCTTCATTGAATTATTTACTTCAGAGGGATGTTCGAGCTGCCCGCCTGCTGATGAATTGGTAGCCCAACTTTCAAAGGAGGGGAGAAAAAATGTATTTATTCTTGGCTATCACGTAGACTATTGGGACCAGCTCGGATGGAAGGATAAATTCAGTAATGCTGCATGGACAGAAAGACAGCAAAAATATATTACCAGGCTTGGGCTCGGAAGTGCATACACTCCCCAAATTATTTTAAATGGAGTTGATGAATTTGTTGGGTCAGACAGAGAAAGACTTTATCGTGATATTTCTAAATACAGTGCGGACGACGAACACGAAAAGATTAACATTTCCGCCCGGGTCATAAAGAATAGTGTAGAGGTTAACTACCAAGCTCCTCAATTGCAGGGGTGTATGATCTATTTTGCCCTGATACAGACAATCGGCTCGAGTCAGGTAAAGGGTGGGGAAAATCACGGAAAATATCTGGAGCACATAAATATTGTAAGCAATCTAAAATCGGTTACTCCCGGTGAAAAACAGAATCAAGTTAACTTTCTGATTCCGTCGGATTTTAGTTTGGCAGGAAATAAAATAGTTGCTTTTCTTCAAAGGAATAACGATTACAGGATACTGGCCGCAACGGAATGCGCGATTAATTGAATCCGGCCACCCCTGGCATAAGCTTTGGCTGCAAAGGACCAACCCAAAACATAATGACGAGTTAACCTTGTTAATCGAACAAAAACTTTTTACTTTATGAGGCGAAGATATTCTATGTTTCAGATCAGGCTGCACGATCAGTCTGACGAACGACTAATACAAGATTCCTTATATAGTGAATACTTTCCTCAAAGCACAGGCCGCTTTAATTCTGGGTTCAATAGCTGATTTCCTAATAACCATTTTTCTGGTTGAAATATTCAAATGCTGGTATATAACTGCAAATCTTATCGGCAATATATGTGGTAACCTATCACAATTCATTATTTCGAGGAACTGGGCGTTTAAAGCGGGTGATGGCAAAATATCATCCCAGTTATCCAGGTTTATCCTTGTATGGTTAGGTAATTTACTGCTGTCTGCTGCGGGGGTATTCTTTTTCACACGTTACATTCACCTCAACTACATCATCTCCAAAACCATAACTTCAGTTTTGCTTGGCCTCACTTACAACTATTTATTGCAGAAGGAATTTGTTTTTAGCCATCCATAAACCTGTTCCCCAATCGGGTAAAAATGCAAAAATGGGTCAAAATTCCTGCGCCATCTTCCGGCAGAAAGCGTAACCGAAAATTAATCTTCAGATAAGGTTGTGGTTATATTGCCCCGATATCTTTACAAAACCCATTTAAATGAAAATAACCTATTTTCTACCCTTCTTATTTTTCTATTGCATCGCATCGTCCCAGCCTTCCCAAATAAAGAACATATTCATCATAACCACAGATGGTTTCCGCTGGCAGGAAGTGTTTACCGGTGCAGACTCTGCAATTATGAATGACACAGAATACGTGCAGGATACTGCCCTGATAAAAGATTTGTACTGGGATCCGGCAGCAGGGGAACGCAGAAAAAAACTGATGCCTTTTTTCTGGAATGTTATTGCTAAAGAAGGTCAACTTTACGGCAACAGGTTATTGCATAATAATGTCAATGTAAAAAATCTGTACAAAATTTCTTTCCCCGGTTATAACGAAATACTCACCGGTTATGCGGACCCGCTCCTGATTCCAAATCTTCGCATAAACAACCGCAACAAAAATATTCTTGATTATTTCAATTCACAGGAATCATATAAGGGAAAGGTCGTCGCGTTTGCATCCTGGAATATGTTCCCTTCCATTTTAAATAAGAAACGAAGCAGAATTTATTTAAACAGCGGATATGATTCCGCAACGGGAGGTTTGGACATTACAGACGATATGATAAATGCCACACAGGGTCAGGTTTCGCATAAAGGACATACACGATACGATTTATTAACAAGCATTGCAGCAAAAGAATATATACATCGTAACCATCCGCGGATTGTCTTCATGAGCTTTGGCGAAACCGATGAATTTGCTCATCAGAACAGATATGATCTATATTTAGAACAGGCAACGAATATTGATAAAATGATTGAAGAACTCTGGTATGCGGTGCAAACCGACCCTTTCTATAAGGACAACACCATTTTCATTATTACCACCGATCATGGAAGAGGACAAGACCTGCTCACCTGGCATGGACACAATGGTTTCATCAAAGGCTCCGGCGATACATGGCTGGCGATTATGGGACCTGGCATTAAACCGCTGGGGGAAATGGAATTCCCCGGGCAAATCTATCAGAACCAATTGGCTGCAACAATAGCCTTATTGATGGGCGAGAAATTTGTTACAGCACATAAAATCGGCAAGCCATTTCTTTCAAACGAAGCACCGGTTCCCGCCAGTGCCACAGCAAGTTTTTTTCATCAAACTTCCTCCAACTAGCCCGTTATTTGCCGTAAATAGAATTCTTCCGGGATCGGACAATTACGGACCGCTCCGAAACGGGTCTTGCCCTATAAATATTTGAAAAAATAGGGATGTAGTTCAATTTAAGATCGAGGAAATACTTCTAACCCTTACCTTGCGCAAAAAATAAGCACAAATAAATTACACCATGATGAATGGCAATTTGTCAATCCGCCTTTGCTTTCCACTAACCGCGCTATGGATATTGCCTTTTGCGGGAGCGGTTTTTGCAAACAGGCTTAGCGTTTCAGGGCCCGAAGGCCGCGATACGGACGCATATCAATTTGAAAGGACCATTTCGCGGAACGTGCTGGAAAACTATTTATCCCGGGCAATTACTATGCAGAATTTGCTGATAGGTCAGGGTGATTTTGATGATAACCTGCGTATGATGAAAAACACCGGCGCAAAATATATCGGGCGCAGCGTTTGTCAGTGGGGAGGAGAGGCAAATTTATTGCAGAATTTCAAAAAGGAAGGAGTTTTGGCAGACAAGGTTCACCGGTTTGATCCGGATGTAGTGCTGGAGGCCTGCATCTTTGAGATTGTGACGAGGCAAATAAACCAGGTTCCCGTTCCCACATGGGCTTTCACGGCATTGGGATTGCCGTCAGAACAAAGGAATTTTCGTTACGACAGCATGATATACGCAGATGGAAGGATGAATGATCAATGTGGCAAAGGAGCTTCGGTGCCGGATGTGAGCAGAAAAGAAACCAAACTGATGTTCTATTTCCTGGCCGCTTCCTATATTAATCTGGGAATTGAAGGGATTCACTTCGGGCAGGTTGAACTCATGAATAAAAATGATCCCAACCTGGATAATTATGCAGAAATACTGGGATTGATCAGGGCATACGCGACGAAGCATGCGCGCAGGCAAATGGTACTTTGCAATTCCCATGTACCCGGCGGTGGGTTCGTTAAGGACGGGCATTTGCTGATGGATTTTCATGCTTTTCCCCTCAGGATTATGGAAGTGTCGGATCAACCGCAGGAGGCGATCCTAAAACTTGGATTTTCCGATGGCCTTTATAACAGGAGCAAAGGCGGCATTACCTTTAGCGGCTGGTCTTGTGAACACCTCCCTTACCTGGTGGAATTGGACAACTATGGTGTCAGCAAACATCCGGGAAAACCAAATCCGGAAATAAACGCGGCGGGTTTTGACTGGATATGGGGTTATGATGAGATCAGCTGGTTCGCTCATCAAAGCAAAGAATACCGCAGCAGCTGGTTGCATTATGCGTGGAATTGGGTGAAAAAAACGGATCCCAATGGTTTCGTTGAAATGCCGGGAAGCCGGGTGGAAACATCCCCGCTGGATCATAGACAATGGTATTATGCCAACAAGCCAGGTCCGGCAGTGCCAGACGGACTTGGAGATGAAGATACGATCCGTGCGATATGGGTTGCCGATCCTGTAAGGTTACCGTGAGGATCCTCCGGAAGGTATTGTGATTGTAACTGGAAAATAAAAACTTGCAATGAAAACCTCAATACGATTACTTTCTTTCAGCTGTTTATTATTAGTCGCGTTTGCATCATTCAAATTTGCAGCGAATATTGACACAGTAAAAATTGATACCGGCCTTATATCCGGAACAATAAACAAAGACGGCGATATACACATTTTTAAGGGAATCCCTTTTGCAGCGCCACCCGTTGGGAATTTTCGGTGGAGATCGCCCCAACCTGTAGCGCCATGGTCAGGCGTGCGTACATGCGATTCTTTCGGGCCAAGTCCCATGCAGGGAAGGCCGGTTCCCTTTAGCATGTGGACAGAGGAATTTCTTATCCCGAAGGAGCCAATCAGTGAGGATTGTTTGTATTTGAATGTGTGGACAGGCTCAAAATCGCCGAAGGAAAAGCGACCCGTACTTGTTTGGATTTACGGCGGTGGTTTTTCGAGTGGAGGCAGCGGAGTTCCAATATATGATGGTGAAGCCATGGCAAAAAAAGGAATTGTATTTGTCAGTATCAATTATCGCGTGGGGATATTTGGATTTTTTGCCCATCCTGAATTGACAAAAGAATCTGGAAGAAATGCATCCGGTAACTACGGGCTGATGGACCAGGTGGCTGGGCTTCAATGGGTGAAAAGAAATATTGCAGCTTTTGGCGGAGATCCAAATAATGTAACGGTAGCTGGACAATCCGCCGGTTCTATGAGCGTGAACTGTCTTGTAGCTTCTCCGCTTGCAAAGAATCTGATTCAGAGAGCCATTGCTGAAAGCGGTGCGAACTTTGTCTCCGCAGCTATACGGGTGAATATAAGCTTGCAAGAGGCTGAACAGGACGGCATAAAAATTTCACAATCTTTAAATGCATCCTCGATAGCTGAATTAAGAAATCAATCTGCGGAAGAATTATTGAAAAAAGCCCAGGGGCTACACGTACCTATCATTGATGGTTATGTTTTGCCTGATGAGATTATAAACATTTTTACGGCTCATAAAGAAAATAATGTTGCATTGTTAACTGGTTGGAATGAAGATGAGGGATTTATATTTGGTCCGGTAAAAAACGCTGAATCTTTCCGCAAAGAAGCCAATGAAAAATACGGAGCAGAAGGTAAAACATTTTTGCAATTCTTTCCTGCTGATAGTGATTCGGTGGGTGCCGTTTCGCAAATGAAACTTTCACGTGATATGATCTTTGGTATACAAAATTATACATGGGCAAATATGCAAAGTGAGCTGGGATCTAAAGTGTATGTATATCGTTTCACCCGCAAACTGCCTGCAACAGGGGTCTACGTGAAATACGGTGCGTTCCATACCGGAGAAGTTCCTTATGCCTATGATAATTTAAAATTTGTAAATCGCCCCTGGGAGCCGGTAGATTTTGAGCTCGCCAATACCATGTCATCGTATTGGGCAAATTTTGCAGCCACAGGAAATCCGAATGGTAAGGGGCTTCCTGAGTGGTATGCC
>PLEB01000350.1 GCA_003136915.1 Chitinophagaceae bacterium | reverse complement strand
AGGCGATCACGGAGCCTGCCATCTACTATCAACCATCAACCATCAACGAACCTCCTGAGCATGAAGAAACAATTACGGAATCTCCAATCAACTATCAACCATCATCCATCAACGAACCTCCTGAGCATGGCATCAACCAGCCTGTTTTTGATGCAAAGAAAGCGGAGTCGATTGTTTTCGAGCCTTATCACATGATCGATTATTTTGCTTCGCAGGGAATTAACCTGATCCTTGAAGATCATCCCACAGATCAATTTGGAAGGCAGCTGAAAAGTTTTACTAACTGGCTTAAGGTTATGAAAAGACTTCCCGGGCAGACTGTAATTGAAAAAACCGATGAGCGTGAAGCCGAACGCATCCGCCGGTTTGCAGCAAGCTCGATTGAGGAGAGGGACATTCTTACAGAGACCATGGCTGAGGTGCTGGCCAAGCAGGGAATGTATGAGAATGCGATTGCCCTTTATCAGAAATTAAGTTTGATTTATCCCCCTAAAAGCGCTTATTTTGCGTCCAGAATCGAGCAACTAAAAGCCTCTTTATCATGATCTTTTTTGTTATCCTGTTGTTACTGGCCTGTATTTTACTAGGGCTTATCATCCTTATTCAAAATCCGAAAGGCGGCGGCCTGGCAGGAAACGTTGCCGGATTCAGTAATCAGTTCATGGGTGTTAAGCAAACCAATAACGTGTTGGAAAAGGGAACCTGGCTACTCGCTATAGTGGTAGCCCTATTTTGTATTTTTTCTACCTTGTTTATTCCCAAAGCCGGTACAAACCGGGTTAGAGATGTAAAGGCAACGCCTACTTCGGTCCCCTCCGGAAACCTACCCCAGATGCCTGCTGGAAAATAAACCATGCACAATAAACGATATTGATAGCCCTGCCATTCCAATGACAGGGTTTTTTGTTTATTTTGATGCCTAATCCAAATACAGTGAAAAAGCTATTCCTCATTTTCCTAACCGCTATTCTTATTGCAGCTGCCATAGCAGGCTATTTATTATTTGGGCCTTCTACTGCTTTTAGTGCAGGGAAATACGATTTATATATCCGAACGGGTATGAATTATGAAGCCATGTTCTCCGGTCTTAGGGAGGACCATGTATTCAGTCATCCTACAGTATTTGATTGGGTGGCGAGACGATCCGGCTATCCCGAAAAAATAAAAGCTGGTAAGTATGAAGTCGAATCAGGAATAAGCTTGTTCAATCTTCTGAAAATGTTGCGGAACGGGCATCAGGTTCCGGTGAACCTGGTCATCACCAAGTTGAGGACCAAATCGGATCTGGCGGGTATGGTTGGACGCAAGCTGGAATGTGATTCCACCTCATTCATGGATTACCTGGACAATGACGATACGCTGAAGGCCTACGCGCTGGACAGCAATACGGTAATGACCGCCGTATTTCCCGATACCTATACATATTTCTGGAACACTACGCCATCCCGGATCTTCAGGAAAATGGAGATAACCTCACGAGAATTCTGGACTCCCGAACGAATCCATCTCGCGGAAGCACATCATCTCAATCCCATTTCAGCATATATTCTGGCCTCAATCGTGGAGGAAGAAACCACACGTAAAGAAGATAAGCCTAAAATAGCCAGTGTTTATCTAAACCGGCTGGCTGCAGGAATGAAACTGGCTGCTGACCCGACTGTAAAATTTGCCTTGCGAAATTTTGAATTGAAAAGAGTTTATTCAAAATACCTGACGGTACCATCGCCCTACAATACCTATATGAATCCCGGTCTTCCTCCGGGGCCGATCTGCACACCGTCCAGGGAAACAATCGAAGCTGTTCTGAATGCTCCTGCTACAAGGTATTTGTATTTTGTTGCCAGGCCGGATTTTTCCGGCTATTCTAATTTTGCCGAAACTTTTGCCGAGCACCTGCAGAATGCGCGGGAATACCAAAAAGCACTTGACGAACAAATGCGTATCGGCGAAAAAGCCAAAGGCAATCAATGACAAATCTTGAAAAAATCATAAGGAACAATGGCTTGTCAAGGTGGGTCGCCGACAAGGCCAATAAAATATTTCCTCCGGGCTTTGAGGGCGTGTCGCTTTATGAGGTCGTGGTTTTTTTTAACAGCCAGGTAAGAAAAGTAGGATTAAATGACCGTGCCAGATCCATCGCTTTCAGTTTTCTAATGGCTATTCCTGCAGCGACTATTTTTATATGCACCCTCATCCCCTATTTGCCCGTTTCCAGGAAGCTAACGAAACAATTACTCATACTTACGCGGGAGATCACCCCAAATCAGAACACCTATCAACTGGTCAGTGATTTTCTGAATGATTTTCTCAACAAACCACGCGGGGGATTACTCTCCATCGGACTGATTGTGGCGCTTTATTATTCTTCGAATGCTATGCTGGGCCTCATGCGTTCTTTCAACAAATCCCTGGTCCAATATACAAAGAGGAATTTTCTTCAAAACCAGATAATAGCCATGAGGTTGACCCTCGTGGTTTTCCTGCTGGTGATCGGATCCGTTATAATTCTCGTTACCCAGGATGAGCTGCTTCGGTTATTATTTAGGGAATTAAACATCCGGAATCATTCCATGCGGGGCGTGTTTAAAACCTTACGCTGGTTCGTGATCGTGCCACTTTTTTATTTTGCGATTGCTTTCATCTATCGCCTTGCACCTGCATTGAAGGAAAAATGGAGGTTTTATTCCCCGGGAACCCTACTTGCGACAATGCTGATGATTTTTGTCACTTTTGCATTTTCTTTTTGGGTCAATAAATTCGGAACCTATAATAAGGTATATGGTTCTATCGGAACGATCCTTATCCTTATGATGGTGATATATATCAATTCTATGATCCTGCTGATTGGATACGAGTTGAACGTAAGCATACATTTTTTGAAACGAGCATTAAAAAGTAAAAATTAAAAAGTAAAAATTAAAAAAAAGAGCACTCTTAAAAATCACTTTAAGTGATCAAAATAGACTTTTTACTTTTTACTTTTTACTTTTCCTCCCATTCTTTCAATAACTTATCATACTCTTCCGGCGCCAATTTTACCGTATCATAATGCCGGGCTGAATGCTTGCGCCGGAATGCCTCATAAAGTGTAACTGCGCAGGCGACGGATATATTCAACGATCTTATCATCCCAACCTGAGGTATGGCGAAATTCCCATCTGCCAATTGACGGATTTCTTCACTGACTCCATCATGTTCATTTCCAAATACCAGGGCGACCGGTCGTGTGAAATCAATATCATACATAGACATGGCATCTGAAGAAAGATGTGTAGTTAATATCAGTTCATATTTTTTACGCAGTATCCTGAAACATTCAATGGGGTCGGAATACTGCTGTATGGTCAACCATTTGGCTGCACTGCTGCTGCTTTTGACCCCCCATTTCTTATGGGGTCCGATACGCGTATTCAATACACTGATTTCCTGTATTCCGATAGCATCACAGGTTCGCATGACGGCAGAAATATTATGCGGGTCAGAAACATTTTCCAGTACTACGGTCAGGTCGTTCTGGCGTTTATCCAGAACCTGTTTAAACCGTTGAATTCTCTCAGGTGTCATGCAATGGATTAATTATTTTTTCCCTGGATCATCGGAACAAATGAAAAATCGTCAAATGATTCTTCTGTTACTGAACCGTCGTGATTCTTATTGACCCGAACCATGCTTTGCACTTTGCCGTCTCCTACCGGTATTACCATTTTCCCTCCGGGTTTTAACTGATCCAACAATTTTTGTGGGATTTCCGGCGCAGCAGCTGTAACGATAATCTTGTCGAAAGGAGCAAAAGTCGGAAGCCCTTCATAGCCATCTCCATAAAAAAAACGGATGGACGGATATTTCTTAGGATAACTGAACTGCTTATTGTTTTCAAAAATATTCTTTTGCCTTTCAATTGTATATACCTGGGCACCCAATTCGGCCAGTACACATGCCTGATAAGTACTTCCCGTACCTACTTCCAGCACTTTTTCATTTGGTTTTAGTTCGAGAAGCTGGGTCTGATAGGCAACCGTATATGGCTGTGAGATTGTTTGGCCCTCAGCAATAGGGAAAGCACGGTCCTCATAGGCAATCTGGTCAAACGCAGAATCAATAAAAAAATGGCGCGGAATTTCCATGATGGCGGCCAGCACCCGCTCATCTGTGATTCCCTTCCTCCTGATCAACGCTACCAGCTGTTTTCTTAGACCCTTATGGCGGTAAGAATCGGATAACACACGCATACACTGCAAGATAAATGAAGAATTTTTTACAATGCGTCTTTTCATTAGTAACTTTTCACTTCGATAGTATCATCCTTTATTAATTTATATTTCATGAAGCCTGTCACCGCTTTTCTCCTTTGCCTGATGATGTTCCTGGAATATTTTGTATGGGGATCCTGGTACGTGACCATGAGTACCTATATGGGTACGAACCTGCATGCCACCGGCGTACAGATCGGGGCTGCCTACAGTGCCCTGGCTATTGCTACTATGATCTCTCCATTTTTTATCGGATTGATTGCAGACAGGTTTTTTGCCGCCCAGCGAATCATGGGCGTTCTTCATCTGGCGGGAGCTATCCTCCTATTTTCCGCTACAACCGTTTCTGTGAATTCACCATTTTACTGGATCATCCTGGTCTATTCCCTTTTATACATGCCCACCATTGCCTTATCCAACAGTATTGCTTTTTACCAAATGAGGGACCCCGGCAGGCAATTTCCGTGGATACGGGTTTTCGGAACCCTCGGATGGATTGTCGCTGGCTTGCTTATCGGCGGGATGCAATGGGAAAAGTCGGGCACTACGCTGCTCAATACTTTTTATCTTGCCTCAGGCGCTTCGGCCCTGCTCGGACTGATCAGTTTTTTTCTTCCCAATACGCCGCCGAAAGCGAAGTCAACTGAAGTAACCGCGACAAAAGCCCTGGGAACAGACGCATTTGTTCTGTTTAAGAGCAAGTCTTACCTGGTGTTTTTTATCGCAGCCATCCTGGTTTGCATACCGCTTTCATTTTACTACGGATTCGCCAATGATTTTTTAAACGAGATTGGGATGAAAAATGCTGCTTCGAAAATGATCCTCGGTCAGTTTTCCGAAGGATTGTTTATTCTGGCCATCCCCTTTCTTTTTAACCGGATCGGGGTAAAGAAAATGTTGATGATGGGTATGACGGCCTGGATGTTAAGGTATCTATGCTTTGCCTACGGTAACCTGGGCAGCAATCTCTGGATGCTGTATGCTGGCATCATTCTCCATGGTGTTTGTTACGATTTCTTTTTCGTTACCGGATATATGTATACCGAGAATAAGGCCGGTGCAGGAATCAAGAATGCGGCGCAGGGTCTTTTTACTTTTGCAACATATGGTGTGGGCATGTTTATCGGTACCTGGTTTTCCGGTTTTGTGGTGGATAATTATAAAGCAGGTCCTGGTCACGATTGGCTGAAGATCTGGTATGTTCCCGCATACATTGCCCTGGGGGTATTAATATATTTTATTTTATTTTTCCGCGAGAAGCGGGCTGCTGCGGCGATCAGCGGCCAATGATTCTCTTTTAATCATCATTTAAATAAGAAGTCATGACGAGAATTGCGATGTTAGGTTCAGGATTTATCGGCAGGTTTTATGCCGATTCTTTGCAGGGACAGCGAAGCCAGGACCGTATTGTACATATTTATTCAAGGCGCGAAGAGAGCGCAAAGAAATTTGCTTCCGATTATGGTTGCCCCAACTGGACAACAGATATGGAACAGGCGGTCGCCCACCCTGAAGTGGACGTGGTTTGTATTTCTCTTCCGAACAATCTCCACGAAGCAGCCGTAATGCTTTGTTGCAAATACAAGAAAGCCGTTATCAGCACCAAGCCTCTCGGAAGGAATGCCGCCGAAGCTAAGCGGATGCTGGAAGCAGTAGAGAAAGCCGGTATTTTCAATGGATACCTGGAAGATCTCGTTTATACTCCGAAATTTCTAAAGGCATATCAAAGCGTAAAGAATGGTGCGCTCGGCAGAATACTATGGTCCAAGTCCAGGGAAACACATCCCGGTCCTCACAGCGACTGGTTTTGGGATCTTGAACAGGCAGGTGGCGGCTGCATCCTCGACCTCGGCTGCCATTGCGTGGAAATCGGAAGGAGTTTTATTGGTAAAGACATAAGGCCGGTGGAAGTAATGTGCTGGGCCGATACAC
>PLEB01000116.1 GCA_003136915.1 Chitinophagaceae bacterium | reverse complement strand
AGGCAGGTACTGGTGACCCTTTTGGGGATTCAGTTTGCGCTTGATGAATTTGTCATTGTATTCACGGATATTGCGCGTGCCCGCCTCTTTCAGCAGGTCGTACCGGTTATCCATTTCTATACAAAGAGCATTCAGGGTGTAAACAACTTTCTTGGTGTCGGTGATGATGGGCTCTTCCTCACCAGGAAGCTTAGCCAAAAAATGTTTTTCAATGATGCGGTATAAACTCAGCTCCACTTTCTTTGGATCCACCAGTACAAGCTTTAGCTGGGAAGGATGTTTTTTATAGAGTAAGGAAACCAGGATTGCATTGAGACCGACTGATTTTCCCTGGCCCGTAGCGCCTGCCATCAGGAGGTGGGGCATGGTGGACAGGTCCACAATAAAATTTTCATTATCGATTTTCTTTCCAATGGCGATTGGCAGATTGAATGAATTGTGTTGAAACTTATCCGATGCGAGCAATGTGCGCATACTCACGACCGTCTTCTTTACATTCGGAACTTCAATTCCGATCGTTCCTTTTCCCGGTATCGGAGCGATGATACGGATGCCAAGGGCCGCAAGGCTTAGTGCGATATCGTCCTCCAGGTTTTTTATCCTTGAAATCCGCACGCCTGGTGAGGGAACAATCTCGTACAGGGTGACCGTCGGCACTACTGTAGCACTTATTTTTTGAATATCAATATCATAATTCTTGAGTGTGTTGATGATCTGGTCTTTATTTCCCTCCAGCTCGGCGGGATCCTGAATAATCCGGTCATTCCCATGTGCTCCGAGTAAATCAAGGGTTGGATATTTGTATGACTTCAGGTCCAGGGTGGGTTCATAGTCCGGCAACTTTCCAGCATCGGGCGCTGGATTTTCATTCAAGGCTTCTTCCTGATCGGAATCCGGAACAGCCTTGATCTCGAGTTCAAGAGGATTTAAAATCACTGGTTCTTTTTTGGAGATCCAGATCGGGGAAACAGGTGGAATGAAAGGTTTGCCTGGATTTTCTTCTTCACGAAGGAACGGCGTATTTTCCGCTTGCTGGTCTTCCGGAAAGATCAGGGGGAAGTCCTCCTCCCTGTTCAGCTTATTTTTCCTATTTCTTGAAGAGGGTTCTTCCACAAATAACAAAGGCCCATCATCGGCGAGTTCTTTCAATGGCAAAATTGCAGGTGACTTTTCTTTTTTCGACAAATCAGGAACACGGAATACCGGATTAAATCTCCAGATGATATAGGCTAAGACACAAGCAAACAAAATGCAGGCCGTCCCGACTTTTCCGAGAAAGCGCATAAGCCAGTTACTCAGCATGTCCCCAAGTGCGCCTCCCCAGGGAAACGAGATACCGCGGGTAAAAAAAGCGGATGCCGTAGACACATATAGTACCCCGATGATCACATACCGTAGATTTCTCCGGATAGAAAATACTTTTCTGGCAAACAGCCAGTTAGAACCTACGATGAAAAAAAAGGAGCAGATAAAATAGCTCGCAATGCCAAATCCCTTGTAAAAGAAAAGATGGGAAACATAGGCGCCCAGGGTACCGAGCAGATTAGCTACTTTCAGGTCCTGGGAAGGCGACAATACAGATATTCCGCGAAACACCTTATCCTGATCCTCTCTCCAGGTGAACAGGTAAGACGTAAAGGCGATGAAAAGAAAAATCGAGAGTAACAAAAAGACCGCACCAGAAATTTTGTGCGTGCGCTCGTCCCGGATCACCTGGGAAACAGAGAGTTTTGCTTCCTTTTCAGTCTTCAGGGAGCCCGTTCCGGCGGATTGGTTTTTCTTCGTTTTAGAACGCTGAGCCATGGCGACAAAGATAAGAAACCCCCATGCATCTTTTAACCCTTAATTCTCCCGTGGCTGCCATGCTTCGGAATTTAGGAAGTGTTTATACATAATTGAATCCTTTGTAATTTACGTTAAAATGGATGGCTATGAAGAATATGATCTTACAAAAAGGAATTCCTGCTCCCAATTTTGAATTAAATGCAACGCCTGATCAAAAATTAAAGTTAACTGACTTCAGGGGCAAGCGTGTGATCCTTGCCTTTTATCCCGCCGACTGGAGTCCGGTATGCAGCGACCAAATGTCGTTGTACAATGAAATGCTTAAATATTTCCATAAATACAATGCAGAGATCATGGGTATCTCGGTTGATAGCAAATGGTGTCATATGGCATTTGAACAAAACCGGAAAATACACTTCCCATTACTGGCTGACTTTGAACCGAAAGGGAAAATTTCCAAAGCATATGGCGCATTTAATGAAAGTGAAGGAGAAAGCCACAGGGCTTTGTTTGTGATAGATGAAAAAGGTATCATCCAATGGAGTTATCTTTCGCCGGATGGAATTAATCCCGGGGCAGATGGCATATTGGAAGCATTGGAAGAAATGAAAAGTTCAAAAAGTTAAATCGACCATATATGTCCAAATTAAGAATGCCGGTAACTGAAGATGATCATCAGACTGGTAATCCAAAAGCAAAAATTATTTTAGTGGAATACGGTGACTATCAGTGTTCTCACTGTGGAATAGCCCATCCATTTATCAAGCGGCTCCTTAAAGAATATGGCCGTGAATTGCTTTTTGTTTTTCGTAATTTCCCACTACAGGAAGTGCATCCTGCCGCAATGATGGCTGCGCTGGCGGCGGAAGCTGCCGGCATGCAGGATAAATTTTGGGAGATGCACGATATCATTTTTGAGCATCAGAACAATCTGACAGCAAGTAGCTTGCTCCATCTCGCAAAAACGCTTCAATTGAAACTGGAAGAGTTCTCGAGAGTCTGGGAAAGCAAAGAAGTAATTTCAAAAGTAGAAAGCGATTTTGAAGGTGGAATTCGTAGTGGCGTAAATGGTACCCCTTCATTCTTCATCAATGGAACTCAACTCAACAGTTATGATGAAAGTTATGAATCATTGGCCGTNNTTTTTGCCCGTTGGCCAGCCCGGAAACCATTCGTGAAGCGGGCCCTGATGATCTTTCAGGATGAGCGGCCTTTCAGCACTGAAATGCTGAGAAAGACCCATCCCAGAATAAAAAGCAATCCACCAATAGGGGCTAGGATTCCCAGTCCTGTCGGAATTGAAGTGTCAGCCGCCATCAGGGCAGAAATCATATAGAGGGAACCGGAGAAAAGCAGGATTCCGCCAATGAAACAACTTCCAGCGCGGTTCATCCAATTTCCCGGGAAGCGCTCACTGAGCACGCCTGCGGCAAGCAAGGCAAAAACATGGTAAAACTGATATCGGACCGCGGTCTCAAAAACCTCCAGTGCCTGCGCCGGCATGTGCTGCCGCAGGCGGTGTGCCGCCAGGGCACCTAAAATAACGGCAATGGCGCCTGCAATCGAGGCAAATGCTAAAAAGAGTTTGTTCACTTGATGAAATTAGAAATTAAAAATTAAAAATTAAAAAATGGACACTGCGAATTTTAGCTGAAATTGCATTCCCAATAAGAGTTTTACTTTTTAC
>PLEB01000357.1 GCA_003136915.1 Chitinophagaceae bacterium | reverse complement strand
AATTTCAAAGAGTCCCTGGGCGTAAAGTGTCATTTCTGTCATGCTGCTTCCAAAGACAGCACCAGTCATCACCTTGATTTTGCGAGTGATGAAAAACCGGAAAAAAATATTGCCCGGAAAATGTATAAAATGACGGCTAAGATCAATAAAAAATTTTTTAGCTATAACAAGAGTGAAGCAGGTGAAATGATGCCAACTGTTGAATGCATGACCTGTCATCACGGCCATGAACATCCGACCAAATGATGGGTTCATAAAGTACTCCATCCATGACCAGGCCCTATAAGAAAATGATTGTGCTTTCAGGGCTTGCGGTATTTATACTGCTTGGCATACTCGCTGCCAGACCTCCGGAAGAAGAAAAACCTGTTTACAAAAACCTCAAGGTACTTTCCAAAAAGATCAGCGACCGCGATATGGATTATGTGATGGAAAGTTTTGGCGTTCAACTGGGTGTAAACTGCCTCTTTTGCCACCCTTCCACACAAATCGGGTATCAATTCACAATTGATTATGTAACAGACAAGCTGGAAAACAAACGCATTGCGCGGGACATGCTGAGGATGACCATGCAGCTCAACAAGAAATATTTCAATATAAAACTCAACCGGGCCATGACAACCCGCGGAAGGATCTGGTGCAGGACCTGTCACTACGGTAAGCCAGTACCCATCCTGCCCTTACCAAAATCCAAAATCTAAAAGTGATATCCTTTATTCCTTCACTATTTTAAACTGATAGTCTTTTGAGATCGTCTTCACCTTGAGAATATAGATCCCTGAAGCCACGCTGGAGATATTTACAATGGTTTCGTCTCCAATATTATTTCCCATACTAAATTGTACGGCCTTTCCCTGCAGATTGTAAATAACCATTTCAAGAATGGGATCTGTTCCAGCCACAGCAGTAAATAAAGAGTTTACCGGATTCGGATAAATAACCGGAGCAACGCCCACACCGAACTTAACTCTTTGCACCGGCGAATAACTATATCGATTATCTATGTCCACCTGTTTCAGCCTGTAAAAATTGATACCGTTCGCTGGAGTATTATCAACAGCTGCATAGGACTGCAACGTGCTGCTGTTTCCAACAGCTTTCACGGTCGTTATTTTTACATAGTTGCTGGCATCCGTACTTCTTTCCACATCGAAATGATCGTTATTTTCTTCCATGGATGTTTGCCACTTCAACGATACATATTGGTTCAGAACATTAGTGGCTGTAAAATTCACCAGTTGAATGGGCAATGTGCCGGTATTCTCTGTTAGATTATCAAAAGTCGCGGTGGAAGTGCTGGTGGATCCTAATGTGGATATCGACACACCCATTCCGATATAAAATTGTTGTGTGCCAAAGCCGAGATCCAAATTGTTGATCATGGATGTCCAGGGCCCGGCAACCGTGTTTCCGTAAAACGCACTATACTGGGTACCTGCTTTCACGATCCGGAAAAAATGTGCACCGGTGATATTCTGAACATTAGTGACTGTCGCTGTACCACCTGTTGTGGTGCGGTATACGAGCGAAAGATTGCCATCCCCTGTTTGCCCTATGAATATGTACCGTGAAATATCCGTTACGCTATCGCGCATCATGATACCTGCCTGATCCGGATTCCCGCCGCCTGACGGTGTTTGACTTGCAACGCGCATGATAAATTCTTCATCTGCGCTTATGGGTTTATAATTGAATTGGAACTGGTCCCCTGTGCCTCCGAATCCGCTGCCTGCACCTGTAACAGTAAATGTAGCGCTCGGTCCGTCGTAACATGACATGCCAGGAGCCTGAATATCTCCCAGGTCACCATGACTAAAATGCTGGAAGTTTGAGCAGTTCGTAGTGCAGGCCGAGGTATTAAATGAACTTACGGAAGCTGCGCTTACTACTCCGCCTCCGCAATCGGATTGCACATCGAACTCATAAGAAAACCCGCAGGTAAGTGCACTGATGTCTAGGGTGACCGGATTGCCGCTCGAGGGCACATTGCGGGTAATATAGCTGCTTACAGTGGAGGGTCTGTACCGGACAATATAATTTGATACACCTGCAACCGGAGTCCAATTCAGGGTTGCAGAACTTTGTGTAATAGTAGTAGCGTTCAAGCTGGCTACCGCAGGCGGTTGACAGGCGCTGGCCGGGTTACCATAAACATACATTTCTAGAATGGAGGTTCCGGCTACACCGCCAGTGGTTGTATTCATTCTCACATACTGCGCGGTCGAATGCTCATTGAATTCATTGATTGCCGGATTGGCGGTAAACGAGTTACCGGTCACCGTATTGATGGTGGTCCAGTTTATTCCATCATTCGAAATGTCTATAGTAAAATTTACTGCATAATCTGTACAACATCCTGCACCCTGGTTCCACTGAATGCTCACTTTACAGATATCATATAGCTGGCCCAGATTTACGTAAATATATTGAGGGGTTCCTCCTGAGTTGGCAGCCCAACGGGTAGTCAAATTACCATCAAATGCATTGCTTGCCACATCTCCCACACCATCATCAGATGAAAAAGAAACCGTTTTATTTAACGCTACGTCCGTAACGCAGCGGCCATTGCCGGACAGCAACCCGTAAACATTCAGGCTGTTGTTAAAAGTAGGCGTATATACCTTACCGTTAGCAATGGTGGCACAGGTCATTTTAGCATAATTTCCCAGATTATCAATGGGATTGGCCTCCGAGGTCCACAATTCCTGGGTTATATCATTTGCCTTTAGGGCATGCATGGCTCCTCCGCTTGAACCTTCTAGATGTGTTACCCAGAGAATGGAACTGTTCGGATCGGTTCCGTTGGAACTGACCGACATAAATCCCCCGTTAAGCCCAATATTGGTGCTTACTGTATTATTAGTAACAGGGTTCCCGAGCCAGGGGCTGGCACTTAGTACCGGGTAAGCCATAACGTTGGTTTCTTCTGAAAATTGGTAAACATATTGGCCTGTTGCTCCGCCGAAATAGGTTATTGAAGAATGACTCTCCGCTCCGTTTCCTCCCGGAATAGGAATATATCCAAGAAAATTGGTAGTGTTGGCCTCATTAAATTCACCTGTTCCCGTAGGATTCTGCTTCAGCAGTACCAGGTTACCTGTTTTATGCGCAGTAACCATCAGGTTCGGATTAGCCCCTGGAATCAATAGCAACCCCGTTCCAAAATCCAGATCGGATTGATCCCAGTTAACATACGATTGTGGTTTAAACCAGGTAAGATTGTCCAGCGTATGATTTGTCAGGTCTGGTGTTGCCTTAATAATGCTCAATCCAAA
>PLEB01000409.1 GCA_003136915.1 Chitinophagaceae bacterium | reverse complement strand
TTCACAAAATCATTTATAGGCTGAATTCCCCCACTTGTGATATGCAATGAACCATCAGCGGTGTTTTCAACAATGGCGCCCAATCCCCGTATTACACGTATGGCAGCAAGATCATCGTTGGAAGATCCTGGATTTCTGATTATACTTTCACCCCCTGCAATCAATGCTGCGGCACATGCCCGCTGCATTGAACTTTTGGAAGCGGGGGCAGGAATCGTGCCCCGTACGGAAGATGGTGAAACGGTAATATGCATCTTAATTTATCTGGCCCTCGAAATGGAATAAATTAGTTTTTCGAGTTGGTTCATGGGGATAGGTTTGATAACGGCTTTGCCAATTTTATCCAGCAGTACATAATTCATGGTATCCCTTGTCTTTTTCTTATCCATCCGCATAAGTTCCATGATCTTTCCCGGATCTGCATGCAGATCGGTGGGAAGCCCATATTTTTCCAGCAGCGCCGTCACCCTTGCGGTCTCCTTAAAGTCCAATAGTTCCTCCGAAATCAAACAGGCAGCCTTGATCCCGATGGATATAGCATGACCATGCGGAAGGCGATAAATATTTTCCACCGCATGGCCGAGGGTATGCCCAAAATTCAAGAGCTTGCGGTCTCCTCCCTCAAATTCATCTTTCGTCACCACGGCCGATTTGATCATTACGTTCTTGCGGATCAGGGCGGTCAGCGCCTTTTTATTTTTTTTATAATAGTTGATCGAATTTTTTTCAAGATCCCTGAACAGGGATGCATCTTTGATGGCTGCGTGTTTGATAACTTCCGCAAATCCGTTTACCCACTCTTCGGGGGGCAGCGTTTGTAAGAGGGAGGTATCGTAAAATAAAAACTTCGGCTGACGGATCGTTCCAACCATATTCTTAAAATGACCCACATCAATTCCATTCTTGCCTCCGATGGAAGCATCCACCATGCCCAGGACCGAAGTTGGAATGAACCCGAAGGGAAGTCCGCGCATATATACCGAAGCAGCATATCCTGTGACATCTGTAACCACTCCTCCACCCACACCGACAATGGTGGTTTTACGGTCGGCCCCGTATTCGATGAGCTGACCTATTATCTGATCAATTGTTGGCTGGTTCTTGTACGACTCCCCTGCAGGAATCACAATCAGTTTGGAACCTTTGAAATATCTTTTATGCGCGTCAAAAACATGCTGATCTGTGATAAAGACACAGCGCTCTTTTTCAACAACCTTATTTATCTGCGAAAACGAGGCTTCAAAATAACAGGTAGTCCTGGATGATGAAAAAGAATAAGTTTTCTTTTGCATATGGCAATCCGGTCTTATGAATTCATGATCTGATTCTGGTGGTTAATGCTTTCCATATGTACGGCGTCAAAATATTTGGTTATGAATTCCTTACTTAGTCCGAGTTTATCCCCTTTTTTAAAGGCCCGTTCTAAGATAGCGTTCCAGCGGTTGGTCTGCAGGATCGTAATATTGTTCTCTTTTTTATACTTCCCAATCTTTTCGGATATTTTCATACGTTCACCGATGATCTGCATCAGTTCATCATCCAGCTGATTGATCTGCTGTCTCAATTTTTCCAGGGCTGTATGATATTCTTCCGAAGCCACATCTTCTTTTCTCCAGCGGATACTGTTAAGCAGTTCTCCCAGTTTTTCCGGCGTGATTTGCTGCTTGGCATCGCTCCAGGCTTTATCGGGGTCAACATGGGTTTCAATCATCAGACCGTCAAAATCCAGGTCAATGGCCGTTTGAGCCACGTCCAGCAGAATATCGCGGCGGCCGCAGATATGCGAGGGATCATTGATGAATAACATATTGGGGTGCCGGCGCTTCATTTCAATAGCCAGGTGCCACATGGGCGCGTTCCGGTATTCCGTATTTCCATAGGAGCTGAAACCGCGGTGTATAAGCCCGATTTGGCGAATACCTGCTTTGGCCACGCGTTCCACTGCGCCAATCCATAACTCCAGGTCGGGATTAATTGGGTTTTTGATAAGCACGGGCACATCTACGCCGCGGAGCGCATCGGCTACTTCCTGAACGCTGAACGGATTTACGGTTGTTCTTGCACCGATCCAAAGTATATCCACTTCAAAATGAAGTGCATCTTCTACCTGTTTGGCTGTAGCCACTTCTATGGCCACCGGAATGCCAGTCAACTTTTTCGCTTTTTGCAACCAGGGGAGCCCCTTGGTACCTATGCCCTCAAAACTACCGGGACGCGTACGGGGTTTCCAGATTCCCGCCCGCATCACGTCCACTTTGCCAGTACGTTGCAGTTGTACTGCTGTCTCCATCACCTGCTCTTCCGTTTCGGCACTGCAGGGGCCGGAAATGATCAACGGCCGCTTGTTCCAGGCCTCTTGAGTAATTTCCTTCATTGATTTTGTTTCCGTCATGAGTTGAAAATTAAAAAGTAAAAAGTAAAAAATGGATCGTGATTGTTAAATTTCTTATTGGACTGGACATTCAATCCGGGCTACTCAGATATTTTTTAATTCATCGGGCAGATTATAAAAAGTAGGATAGCGGTAAACTTTGTCGTTGGCGGGATCAAAAAAAGAGCCGGCTTCATCGGGTGCAGAGGCGTGAATATGTATGCTTTCCACCACCCAGATGCTGATGCCTTCATTGCGGCGGGTATAAACATCGCGTGCATTCTCCATGGCCATCTGCGCATCTGCGGCATGCAGGCTGCCGGCATGTTTATGGTCGAGTCCCTGTCGGGTGCGGATAAAAACTTCCCAGAGCGGCCAGTTTTCCGAAGGCGTATTTTTTTCCATGTATCATTGAATATGGGATGAATGATTTTTTTTGTCGGCATAGGCTGCTGCCGCTTCCCGCACCCATGTGCCATCTGCGTGCGCTTTTTTCCTGGCGTCCAGGCGCTCCTTATTGCAGGGGCCATTTCCATTTACTACGCTCCAGAATTCCGTCCAGTTGATCTCGCCGAATTCATAATGCTGCGTTTCCTCATTCCATTTCATTTTATCATCGGGAAGTTTCATATCCAGCACACGGACCTGGTCTGCGCAAACGTCTATAAATTTTTGCCTGAGCTCATCATTGCTGAATCGTTTGATTTTCCATTGCATGCTTTTCTGATTGTTGGGAGAGGCATCGTCAGGCGGACCGAACATCATCACTGAGGGCCACCACCAGCGGTTGATGGCATCCTGGCACATGTGTTTCTGTGCCTCGGAACCCCGGCTTAGCGTTAGGAGAATCTCAAAACCCTGACGTTGATGAAAACTTTCTTCCTTGCATATCCTGACCATAGCCCGGGCATAGGGACCGAAAGAGGCCCTGCACAAAGGCACCTGGTTCATTATGGCAGCACCATCTACCAGCCAACCGATGGCGCCGATATCTGCCCAGGTAAGCGTTGGGTAATTAAATATGGAAGAATATTTCGCTTTGCCGGAATGAAGCTGATCAATGGTTTCTTCTCTCGTGATGCCCAGCGTTTCGGTAGCGGAATATAAATAAAGTCCGTGTCCGGCTTCATCCTGCACCTTTGCAATCAGGGTTGCCTTTCTGCGAAGTGAAGGTGCTCGCGTTATCCAGTTTCCTTCCGGAAGCATGCCAACAATTTCGCTATGCGCATGCTGCGACATCTGGCGGATCAGCAATTTGCGATAGTCCTCCGGCATCCAATCCTTGGGTTCGATCCTCACCTCCCGTGCAATCTTATCTTCAAATATTTTTTCTGCGGGCAACATAATCTCAAATTTACTTCATTTCCGGAATAAAAACTAACGGCCGTTAGTTCACGGAAAAGTGGCAACTATATACGTGTTAGGAGAAGTGGGGAAATAAAAAAAGGCCTATGCGTCCTTTAATTCTTTTTCTATTATTGCGTCCTTTATAAACATCAGTATTTCATTGTCTAACCCGATTTCGCCTTCAGGATCTTTAGACCATTCTCCATTTTTTGATTTGAATAAGCGGTATTCTATTTTGCCGTCTGTATCAGAAACATTAACTACATACCCCTGTTTTGATTCGGATTTGTTTTTACGGAAAAAGGAAAACCACATTTTTGAGACAATCCCCCACCTTACATCTCCTTTCTTATTTTCTGGAAGATCAATTGTAAAATGTCCCATATAGATTGGTTTTATTTTTTCCTTGGTGGCTTTATTGCCAGTTTTTCGTCGTACCTGTCGGCGCGCTTTTTCTTTGCTTTTCCCATGACTACAAATTTACTGCATTTCATAGCGGACATCATGTTCTTTTACCGGATATCAAAATCAATCAGCAATCGCGGGGACACGGGGTGCG
>PLEB01000363.1 GCA_003136915.1 Chitinophagaceae bacterium | reverse complement strand
AAACAAATAAAGTCGGTACCGATTGGTTCCATGAAATTTTCAAACCTGCTCCTATAACCCAGCATACGATCTCTGCGAGCAATTCGACAGAAAGATCTTCGTACTATTTCTCACTCGGTTATCTGGATCAGGAAGGAACCCTGATCGGAACGCATTTGAAAAGGTATAATGTGCGCGCAAACAGCGTATTCAATGTGAAGGATCACGTGAGAATAGGAGAGAATGCTTATATTTTCTACAAGGACAATCCCACAATTGGCAACCAGAATGAAGGGAATGCTATTTCACTTTCCTATCGTATTCCTCCCGTTATCCCGGTATATGATGTTATGGGAAATTATGCAGGTACACATTCATTCACCATCAACAACTCAGGAAACCCCGTTGCTGACCAGTTGCGCGGCGTGAATAACAAGCAAAATGACTGGCAGATGAATGGTAATATTTTTGCCGAAGCTGATTTCTTTCGTCATTTTACAATCAGGACCAGCATTGGTGGTACCCTGGATAATGAGTATTATTATTATTTCGGTTATACTCCATATGAAAATGCGGAAGGAAGTACGGCGGCAAATAACTTTACAGAAGGTTCCGCTTACCAAAGTACTGTAATCTGGACCAACACACTTACATACAATCAGATATTTGGCAAGCATAGTATAAAAGCATTGATTGGTACAGAATCTAAAAGCAATTACGCCAGGGGCTTGCAGGGACAGCGGAGCAATTATTTTTCAACTGATCCCAACTACTGGAGCCTCTATACAGGCGCCCCTTCAACACAGGGTAATTCAGGCCTTAACTATGCCTATAATAACGGATCCCCTGTATACAGTACTTTATATTCGCAGTTTGGCCGCGTGGATTATGCTTTTGAGGATAAATACCTCCTGAGTGGTACGATCCGCCGTGACCAGTCCTCCCTTTTTGCTCCGGGACAGCAGACAGGTATTTTCCCCTCCGGATCTGCCGGATGGAGAATTTCCCAGGAAAATTTCATGAAAGATGTTTCCTGGATGAAAGACCTGAAATTGAGGGGAAGCTATGGGATAACCGGTAACCTTTCCGATGTTCCCATCACCAATCCCTACACGCTATATAGCTCTGGCGCCAGTAACTCTTATTATGACCTCAACGGGACTTCTACGAGTACTCAGCTTGGATTCTTCCCGAGTCATATAGGTAATCCAGTTGGTAATTGGGAAAAGGACATCCTTGCCGACGTGGGTGTTGATTTTAGCCTGAATAAATTTGACGCTACGATTGACTGGTTCCAGAAAAAGGTCAGCGGACTCTTATTCCAGGCGGCCCTTCCAAATACAGTTGGTGGCGCTACAGCACCTTATGTGAATTTCGGAAATATTCAAAATACAGGTCTTGAAGCCATGCTGGCCTATCATGGTTTAGTGAACCAGGATCTCCGATTTGATATTACGGGTACCATTACGCATTATAAAAGTGATGTGCAGACTTTGCCACAAGGTATCCAATACTATTCATTTGGAAATGCAGGGTCAAACCGTATCGGCGCTTTCTCACGCATTCAACCCGGACGTGCTATTGGCGAATTCTATGGTTATAAAGTGATCGGTTATTTCAAGGATGCCGCAGATGTTGCCAAATCCCCATCCCAACCCGGAGCTGCACCAGGAGAGTTTAAATATGCCGATATTAACCACAGCGGCGCAATTACTGATAGCGACAGGACATGGATAGGCAACCCAAATCCAAAATTTACGTATGGACTTAATTTAGCGCTTACCTGGAAGAACTTTGATTTCTCTGCTTTCTTCTACGGATCTTATGGGAATGATGTGTTCAACTATATTAAGTACTGGACTGTTTTCCCGCAGGTATTTGAAGGTAACGTCCAAAAAGATCTCTTGACGAATTCATGGACTCCAACTAACCTGAACCCGAAATATCCGCAGATAACCAACAACGGAAATCTCAGTAACAGCGGAGCGATCAATTCATGGTACGTTGAAAATGGTTCCTATCTCAGGCTTAAATCCCTGAATATCGGGTATAGCATTTCTCCGGCCATGTTGAAAAAGATCGGTGTAGACAAGTTAAGGATTTATGTGCAGGGTGCCAACCTCTTTACGCTTACCAAGTATTCTGGTTTAGATCCTGAATTATCCGGTTCTAATCTGAGCGATCAGACGAATTTTGGAATTGATCTGGGTAATTATCCGGCCAACCAGAAGAATTACAATGTGGGCATAAATCTGACGTTTTAATTAAAGAAACTTTGAGAATTAACTATAAACTTTCCGCTATATGAAAAGATTACAACTTAAAATACTTATTCCCAGTTGCTTGGGGATCATGGTCTTACTCCTGGCTTGTGGTAAAAATTTCCTGAATAAACCACCTCTTGCCGTATTAAGTCCTCAGATCCTGGCTAACAAGGCTGGGGTACAGGGGATCCTGATCGGTGCTTATGCCGACCTCGACGGACTCGGTGATGCCAACCTTCCCGGTACCGACTGGGGCGCTGCCGCCTCCAACTGGGTCTATGGTAATGTTGTTGCTGATGATGCCTATAAAGGATCTACAACGCAGGACCAGCCGGATATCGTTCCTCTGGTTCAATTTAATGCCACTGCAACCAATTCTTATCCACAGGCAAAATGGGCCGCTATGTTAGATGGGGCCCAAA
>PLEB01000464.1 GCA_003136915.1 Chitinophagaceae bacterium | reverse complement strand
TTGTTTTCGCCGGTAAAACATGCTTATGGCGATACCGGATACCATTGTAATTATACCTATCCATACCAGGTTTATCTCCGGAAAAGTGTACACTTTCAGGGAAACAAAGGGAACCAGATCACTGGATTCCTTTACCCTCAATTCGATCTTGCGGTTGTTCATTACCGATCCCAGTTCCACGGCGAGGTTTTGGGCAAAAAGAGTATCAGGTACCCGGTGAATCTGGTTGTCTTTAACAAAAAGCAAAGGCATTATTGTGTANNATGCCTTTCGAATAATAAATGGTGTCGTGCAGGGAAACGGGATGAGAAACAAAACCACTGGTGTCCTTTTGGTTGTCGAGGATGTTAGCATAGCTGATATAAGTAAAAATATCGTGGTCGAGGTAATGACGCTTATCCGGATTGTTGGAAAATCCTTCTGATCCTTTTGTATTCCTGATCAGGTTGGGCCAGAGGTCAAACGACTCGCCTGTTTTCTTGTCCTTGAAATTGATCTGGAAATAAATAATATTCCCTGCCTTGTTTATCGAATCATTGCTGAGATAGGTTGTATAATACCTGCCCATATCCGTTTTTACATTTTTCAGCAGCGTAATATTTTCAAGCGGATTTTGGTTCGATTTCGCATCGAAAGGAAGATTGATCCCAGTGGTGTTATAGGAAAGCACTTCTTTTTTGGAGGACGACATGAGAATGCCGACAAGCAATAATCCAAACCCTGCATGAGCCACTGAGGCGCCGGCAACCCTCAACCTTCCTTTCAGTGCAGTAAAAATATAAGCGGTGTTGGCAACCACGGCGTATATGCCAGCGAAAATCGCAATGTGGATGGCAGTCAGGAAGCCACTGCCATATTGATCGTAGTTAACACCGCCAAACATGCTTAAAGCAACTGAAATCAGCAGGGCGACAGCGGTAGCCGGCCATATTTTTTTCCAGACAAAACCCTTTGGCGTGTTTTTATATTTGAGGTATTGTACAATGGCCGTGAGCAGCCCAAGAATGATGGCAACAAATATTTCAATCCGGTTATACAAGAATTTGGGATCTTCCCCGGTGGTTTGGTTAGTGCCGAATATGCTGTTTA
The DNA here is from genome assembly GCA_003136915.1 of Chitinophagaceae bacterium. Lineage (GTDB taxonomy): Bacteria > Bacteroidota > Bacteroidia > Chitinophagales > Chitinophagaceae > Puia. Next base: position 2,296 of record PLEB01000464.1, on the reverse strand, counting down.
TTATCGGAAGGGAGGTGGCGGCGCAAATAAAAATAGCGGACAAAAATATGACCAGCGAACCTATGAACATCCAGAATTCGCGTGACCAGGTATTTTCTTCTTTTTTTATATGCGGTATCTCCCTGTAGCGGATGATATAAAGTGCGATGGCCGGTATAAAAAAGACGGCGATGAAAAGCAGTAGCTGCAGGTTCATGCCGGAACTCACAAAAGCATGTACCGAAGTATCCCCCAGCACGCCACTGCGCGTTAGGAATGTGGCATACAACACCAGAGCAAAACCCAGTATCAGGAAAAAATAAGTTGTACGGAGAGAATGACCGGTAGCATTATAGACCACCTGCGTATGCAGCCCCGCAAGCAAAACAAGCCAGGGAACCAGGGATGCATTTTCCACCGGATCCCATGCCCAGTAACCGCCGAAAGTAAGCGATTCATAGGCCCATGCCGCACCCATCATGATGCCCGTAATCAAAATACAACAGGAAAATAAGGTCCAGGGCAGGGCAGTTTTTGTCCATCCGCCATATTGTTTTTTCCAGAGCCCCGCAATGGCAAAAGAAAAAGGAACAATCGTTGACGCAAAGCCTAGAAAAAGCACCGGCGGATGAATAACCATCCAGTAATTCTGCAATAATGCATTCAGACTTTGCCCGTCCTGCATCTGGGGAATAGAAAGATAATCTGCCTGCTGGAAGATAGGCGCTTCCTGGAATAATTGCCTCACCAGTAAAAAAGGGCTGTGGCCGACCTGCTGGCCAAAAATATAAACGCCGAGGATCATCGTGCTCAGGCAAAACTGGGCGAAGCTGATGACGGTAAGCACCGGAGCTTCCCATTTGCGCGCTTTGAACATCAGGATGGTTCCGAGAACGCCATGCCACATCATCCACAACAGAAAGCTGCCTTCCTGGGCCTCCCAGATGCAGGCGAGGAGATATTTTGGATCCAGTTTTTTCCCGGAGTGCTCCCAGGCAAAATTGTATTCGAAATAATGTTGCTTAACTATATAATAGATGATGCCGAAGATGATGAAGATGGAAATGGTATCTATAAAGAAGGCTGCCCTGGCCAACTTTTTCCAGGCATTTTCATCATCCGGCGTTTTTGCATTCGCGGATTTTAAGTAAGAGATGCTGGCAACAAAGGAAGCGGCGAAAGAGAGTACTACAAAAAACTGACCCAGCTTTCCGGGCAGTAGGTGTTCACCAACATAATCCATGATCGGCTATTGAGTTTGACTGAGATTCTTCCTGGCAGTCTCAGGATCGTCTTTGTATTTGGATGGACACTTTATCAGAATTCCGTCTTTCTGGGAAATTTCAAACACATCTCCATTCATCTTACCTCTCAGCACGATCCGTTCTGCTTTCTCCATATCATATGGTTTTCCATAATGATAAATGACTTTGGCGTGGTTGCCCAGCGTATCCTCGATATGAAAGCTGAGGTAGTTGGGATCTTTCACCGGATTGTATTCAATGGGCTGGCTATTGTCCAGCTTGGCAATGATGGTAACGCTTTTTCCTTCTTTCTGGCGGGCAGAAGCAATGGTTTCATAGGTGGAGAGATTTCCCATAAAACTTACAAGCAGTCCTATGGCGATGGCAATAAAAACAAGTAGGATAATGTGAAGTCGTTTCATGAGCCGCAAAGTTACCCGAAAAACAAATTCGGGCTACACTTTTATGACCCTTTTGAAGGGAAAGATTAACTTTTGCCCTTCTCAGATACTGCATTAACTTTGCCAGCCGTTTTAAAGATGAGAACGGAAAAAATGACTGACCTATCCACATTCGACGCGAACATCCCCAGTAATCCAAAGAACGGCATCTTTGGTCTTCCCTTCTCGGAAGAGGGGGCCCGCCTGGTGATCCTGCCGGTTCCCTGGGAAGTAACCGTAAGCTATGGATCGGGAACCTCCCGAAGTGCCGAACACATTTTTGATGCCAGCATGCAGGTGGACCTTTTCGACCTGGAAAGCAATAACGCCTGGAAACAGGGTATTTATATGCGGCCGGCGGACCGGAAGGTCCTGATGAAGAGTGATTACCTGCGGAAGGAAGCTGAACTCTACATTAATTATATTTCAAAGGGCGAACTGATTCAGAATAATAATTTCATGAGCAAGTCGCTCAAAGAGATCAATGAAGGCAGCGCAAATTTGAATAAATGGGTTTATGAGCAGTCGATAAGTCTGCTGCGCCAGGACAAGCTGGTAGCCCTGCTTGGCGGGGACCACAGCGTTCCGCTCGGCTATCTGAAAGCCATTTCCGAATAATATACTGATTTTGGC
>PLEB01000433.1 GCA_003136915.1 Chitinophagaceae bacterium | reverse complement strand
CCAAGCGCTTTGCCAAGCAGGATTATGTCGGGAACCACGGCATATTGTTCAAAACCCCATAGGGTTCCGGTTCTTCCGAATCCGGTTTGTATTTCATCCAGCACGAGTAATGCGCCGGATTCATCACATTTTTTGCGAAGGGCCTGGAGCCAGTTTTTAGAATGAAATGGTTCCGTTTTTTCCCGGGCTTCATTTGATATATGTGCAGGTTTTTCCTGTGAACCGATTTTATCTTCTCCCGCTGGTTTGATTACCCCGTTTTCTGCCTGTATGGTCTCTGCGATCACGCAAGCCGTCTGCGGACCGATTTGTTCCAGCTGATCAAATGAATTATAGTCCAGATGGATCACCCCCGGCAGCAGTGGTCTGAAAGCATTGCGCCAGTATTCGTCTCCGATGATGCTTAATGCACCCTGTGTGGAACCGTGGTATGCGTTGTTAAATGCCACGATCTGCGTTCTGTCCGTTGCCCGTTTGGCCAGTTTCATTGCACCTTCGGTAGCTTCCGCGCCGGAATTGGTAAAATAAACTGACTGCAGGGACTGGGGAAGAAGAGAAGTGAGCAACTGTGCATATTGGATTTGCGGAGATTGCAGTAATTCACCATATACCAGGATATGCAGGTATTGATCTGCCTGTTTTCGGATTGCTTCAATCACGGCAGGATGCCGGTGGCCTGTGTTGCAAACGCTTATGCCACCGATGAGGTCCAGATACATTTTCCCATCTGTCCCATAGAGATACATCCCTTCGGCCCGCACGATCTCCAGTGCAATGGGTGAAGGAGAGGTTTGTGCAAGATGGCGGAAAAATAATTCCCGTTGATTCATGATGCGGGTGCTCTGGAGAGTGAAGGCTAATGCTTATTTTTGTCTGGCTACGAAGGTAATAACCTGTCTATTCATCACCGCTAAATTTCTCTTATGCCTGTGATCCTTCCTGTCAAGGGTGTATCGCCATCATTCGGAAAAAATGTTTATATCGCCCCAAACGCAACGGTCGTTGGCGATGTGGTTATCGGGGACGATTGCAGTATCTGGTTTAATGCGGTAATTCGCGGGGACGTGAACAGTATCCGCATCGGAAATAAAGTGAATATTCAGGATGGCTGCATTATTCACTGCACCTATCAGAAAGCAAAAACAGTGATCGGCAATAATGTTTCCATAGGTCACAATGCCATTGTTCATGGGTGTACGCTGCACGATGCCGTCCTCGTGGGTATGGGTTCCATCATTATGGATGGCGCGGAAGTGGGAAGTAATTCGATCATTGCTGCCGGCGCAGTGGTGCTGGAGAATACAAGGATTGAACAAGGTTCCATATATGGCGGCATCCCCGCCCGCAAAATAAAAGACATTCCCCAGGAGCTAATACAAGGCGAGATCGACCGGATCGCCAACAATTATGTCCTTTACTCCAGTTGGTATATGAATGATGCTAAACGCTAAACGCGGAGTGCTTCCAGGGCCAAAAACTGTCTGTTTCCCATCCATTCCGAATTGTTTAGCAGGTTTCTGAAGATCTGAACTCCTGCAACGGGCCGATCCTGAATCCGGGCCCAGCAGAAGGAAACCGCAAGCCAAAAAGAATCCAAAGAATGGCCAACCGGGAGAAGCACTTAAGCCACGAAAAAACAGGCCGGGGATAGAAGACTAAATAGCCATGTCCTGACGTTTTTAGGCCGTATCAGGGATAATCAAGGGATATCCGGGTCAATCAGCAGGAAAGGATTCCGTTCATCGAACAATTACTCATTTTCATCGATAATAGGCTGGTTCGCATTGCAAATGAGGGTTCTTTTTTGTAGGTTTAAATTGTAATCAGTATCCAATGAAAAAGCGTAGAAATATATTCTTCATCTTGTCGCTGTGCATCCTTTGCAGCGTCGGAAGTTCCTGCGGCTTTATTAATAAAACATTCGGACCAAAGTACGGATGCCCTTCCAACGGTAAAAATGTGGGAGCGGAAAGGATATTGAGCGGAGAAAAATTACCAAAAGCACCAAAATTTAAAGCTGACCAATGAACACGAATCAAAACCTTTCTTACTTTTCAATAAAACCTCAAAATCCCAACACTATGAGCCTAACATTACGCACGGACTTCGGTTGCACTGAAGCTGTCATAGACGATGATTGCGGCCTGAAAAGATTTTATGAAGTCGCCAATATCCTGGCAGATGACCTCGATATCAATTTCAACCAGAAAACGGATGATTTTGATTCTTTGATGTGGGACTTCGCCTTCAAGGGCCATGTGCTTACCCTGCATTATAATATCTACACCGGGATCTCCATTTATCCGAGAAAATTCCGTGAAGCTCCCCGCAAAGACAACGAAGCGGTGGTAGAAGTAGCACGGTTCCTGGAAGGAAAACTGATGATTCATACGGCCAACAGGTTAGCTTCATAAGAAGCTGGAGGTTGTTTCGTTGATGGTTGATAGTTGATGGACGGCCGTTGACAATTGATAAGCCCCGAATCATTAGTAATGCAGATAAGATATCAAACGATTTCTTGCCCTCGATGAGGGCATTTTTTTTTCGTTGATGGTTGATGAAATAAGGGTTATGAGTTATGGGTTATGGGTTATGGATTTAAATTTATCTACTTTGAACGGCCGTCCATCACTCATAACTCATAAC
>PLEB01000452.1 GCA_003136915.1 Chitinophagaceae bacterium | reverse complement strand
TAAGGACCCAGCTGGAAAAGGATCTTCAACTGAAAGAACTCGTTCAGGAAAAAGTGCTGGCAACCGTCATCAGCCTGATGGAACGGACCTATATCCGGATCGGCAACAGTAACTATGAAAAATTATATGGCTCCCACGGGCTTACCACACTCAAGGATAAACACGTACTGATTACGGGGGATAAAATCCTTTTTACATTTCGCGGCAAAAAAGGCATTCATCATAAAATCACCCTGAAAAACAAACGCCTTGCACGGGCAGTTGAGCAGTGCCGGGAAATTCCGGGCAAAGAATTATTCCAATACTATGATGAAGATGGAAACAGGAAGACCATTGAATCCGGAATGGTGAATGAATATATAAAAAAGGCGATGGGTATGGATTTCAGTGCAAAAGACTTCCGCACCTGGGCGGGCTCCATTCATGCACTCGATGTTCTGTGTGCCCAGCCCGAACCGGATGAGGAATCCGAAAGAAAGAAAAATATCCTGGCCATGCTGGATATTGTCAGCAGCAAATTGGGCAATTCCAGGGCCATCTGCAAAAAATACTATGTGCATCCCGGACTGATCCGGCTCTATGAAGAAAACAATTTCTCCAGATACTTTAACGCGCTGAATGGAACAACGGATGAATCTGAAAACACGGAACTTACTTCAACGGAAAGGGTTCTATTAAAAATCCTGAAAGGATAGGGATGATATGCAGCATGAAACCCAGGCTCAGGCCCGCTCAAACTTCAGAATAAAATTAGATCCCTGGTCGATACCGGTTTGTACATCAATGGAGGCTTTATGGGATTGAATGATATTCAGCGTGGTTGCCAGACCCAGCCCAAGTCCGTTTCTTTTGAACGTAAAATAGGGTTCAAACAAATGGGGCAGGGTTTCCTTGCTGATGCCTGAGCCATTATCCTTGATAGATACGAGGTGGTGGCCATTTTGACTGGTAACAGAAATATGCAGCTCACCTTTATTTTCATTCATTGCCTCAATGGCATTGATAATTATATTGGTAAACGCGATCTTGAGCTTTAGCGGATCTGCCAATATATATGCAGGCTCATTCGGATAGATCACTTTCCAGCTTACTTTCTTCAACGTGATCCGGTCAATGATAGTGGAGATGGAATCATCCAGGATATTCTGAAGGGATTTTTTCTCGCGCAAATTCTCCGGCGGCATCGAAGAAGATAATAATAATTCTGTGATGAGGTCATTGATCCGTCTGCTGTTGCGATTGATGATGTCCAGGTAAACATTTCCGGCCTCTGCCATATTTTCCTGCAACAGCTGCTCTACTGAAAGATTAATATTATTCAGCGGATTCCTCACCTCGTGTGCCAGGGCCCGCACCAGGCGGTTGGCCGCACCCAGTTTTTCCGCCTGCAGGGTTGCTTTTTCTGCCCGTTTCAGGTTCGAAATATCATGTATAATTCCCTGAACGTACATGCGGTCTTCCGCGTCCATCTCCATGGACAGCGAGAGTATGGCCTGGAGTTTTTCCTTATTTCGGTTTAACAGCACCACTTCCACGTCTTCCACTTCCCCTTCGGTTTTCAGGATGCTGCAGATTTCCTGGGCCTGTTCCGGATTGGCGAAGAAACCATTCAGACTGAGATTTAATAATTCATCACGGGAATAACCCAGCAGGATGGTACTGATGTAATTGACATCCTTAAAAACGAGCGACTGGTCCGTGAGGAAAACAGCGTCCTTGGATTTTTCGAATATACTTCTGAATTTTCTTTCGTTGGATTTCAGCGTTTTCAGCGAGTCGGCCCTTTCGAGGGAATAACGGATGCAGCGTTCCATCTTTTCAGTATTCAGTTCCAGCTTCACGAGATAGTCAAACGCGCCGGCCTGCATGGCTTCCAGGTCAATTTTTTGATTGCCCATGCCGGTTAGCAGGATCAGGGGCTGTTCGCAATTGTTCTGCAAAGCTTCTTTCATAAGGTCCAGGCCTGTTTTTGCACCCAGATAATAATCTATAAAGTAGATATCGTATTTCGCCTCCAGGATCGCGTCATAGGCTTCTTTATACCGAAAGCACCAGTCAATGACAAACTCCTTCCCCCTGATTTTTTTTATGTACTGGCTGGTAATAAAAAAATCCTCCTCATCATCATCGATGATCAATACCCGTATGGGAAGGTTCTCCGTGTTCATGGTTTAGCCACAAAAATTAATAGAGCTCATTGTTAGGGGTAATCAGTGATTCTTCATTTCTTCATACAAAGTCATCTTATTGTATAAAGTTTTCCTGTCAATTTTTAACAATTGCGCAGCCTTGCTCTTGTTGTAATTGGATTCTTTTAAGGCCTGCAGGATCATTTCGTATTCTGCATCAATACTGGCCTCTTTCAGCGAACTCTCATTGAGGTTTGGCTTTCCCAAAGGTGTTTTTGGTTCGGCTATCGTTATGGGTGCGGATTGTGCGGCAGCCGAAAGGTTGGCAGATGGTTGCTCTCCGAATTGAAGCTTGCTATAGTTGGAGATCTCAAAAGGGAGGGTCTTCGCCTCAATATACTCGCCTTCCGTAAGCAGCGTGGCCCGTTTGATCACATTCTTCAATTCCCGTAAATTCCCATACCAAACATACCTTGTAAAGATAGCTTCCACATCAGGATCAAATCCTATTACCTTTTTATCTAGCTCCTCATTGGTGACCTTCAGAAAATGATTTGCGAAAAGCATGATGTCTTCCGTTCTATCCCGCAAAGGCGGAATCTCAATTGAAAATTCATTGAACCGATGATAGAGATCTTCACGGAATTTACCCGTACGGGTGGCATTCCAGAGTAATTCATTGCTGGCAATAAGAATGCGTACATCCAGGTCAATATCTTTTGTTCCTCCTATCCTTCTCATTTTTCTTTCCTGGACAACGCGTAATAAGGACACCTGGACATCGTAGGAAAGGTTGGCAACCTCATCCAGAAAAATAGTCCCGCCATTGGCCAGCTCAAAGCTTCCGTTCTTTTGATTCAGGGCGCCCGTAAACGAGCCCTTCTCATGACCGAACAATTCGCTGGCGGCAAGCTCCTTGGATAAAGCTCCGCAGTCAATGGCAACAAAAGGCTTGCTGCTGCGCTTACTGCGTTTGTGAATTTCCTGCGCGATGGATTCCTTTCCGCTTCCGGTTTCGCCGTAAATGATCACGCTATAGTTCGTGGGAGCGACCAGCACGACCTGTTTCATTATCTTCCGGAATGCATCCGTATCTCCGAAAATATAATCCCCGGAATACGTGACTCCTTTGGATTCGACAGAAGCCGCTTGGGCCGGTTGTTTATTTGAAGAAGTTTTTGGATGATGGGTTTCGCCGTGCTCGATAGCCTGCTGGATGGTGTGAATGATCTCATCCGGAAGCAGAGGCTTTGTAATATAATCATATGCGCCCATCTTCATTACCTTGACGGCCGTCCGCATATCACTATATCCCGTAATGATAATCACCGGCATCTCCGGATACCTGTTCTTGATACTGCTGAGCACTTCCATGGCGTCCATATCGCCCAGCCGGTAATCGCAAATGATGAGATCAGGCTGGTTGGAATCCAGCCAG
>PLEB01000223.1 GCA_003136915.1 Chitinophagaceae bacterium | reverse complement strand
GCCAAAGGTTATACCCGCGAATATTATGAAAACTACGCGTTCTATTGTGAACCCGGATCCCCGGAATCCATCTTCAATGCAGTAGATGAAGCCGCTAAAGCAGATTTTCCCGAAGCTCTCCGCGAAAAAGTACTATCGCTCTACACCTGGCCGCAAGCCGCTGTCCGAATAGCAAAAGCTTATTATCATTTACATAAAACACATGAGTATCCGTATCGGAATAATAGGGTCAAGGGGTATTCCCAATCATTACGGTGGCTTTGAGCGGCTGGCTGAGCAACTTTCCCGTGGCCTTGTAAGCAAAGGGCACGAGGTATATGTATATAATTCGCATAACCACACATACCGGGAAAGTAATTGGGAAGGCGTTCATATTATTCATCGCTATGACCCGGAATATCTGATCGGATGCAGTGGTCAGTTTATTTATGATCTGAATTGTATTCTCGACGCGCGCGTCAGGAAATTTGATATCCTGTTGATCCTGGGCTATACCAGCAGTTCCATCTGGGGCCGCCTGCTTCCCAGAGGCAGTGTGATCATAAACAATATGGACGGACTGGAATGGCAAAGGAAAAAATATTCTGCCAAAACCCGGAAATTCCTGCTCTACGCAGAAAAGCTTGCCGTTCAATTTAGTGACTTTCATATTTCGGACTCCCCTATCATCCAGACTTATTACCAGGAGAAATACGATCTCAACACGGAATATATTGCCTATGGTGCTGCATTGGCCAATAATGAAAAGAAAGAGATCCTGGATGTCTTTGGCGTTACACCATACAACTATTTTATATTGATCGCACGCCTGGAGCCGGAAAACAATATAGAAGCCATACTGGATGGCTTCTCCATGAGTGATACAAAGAAACATTTCCTGATTGTAGGCAATGTCAAAACCAAATTCGGGAAATACCTGGTCAGAAAATTCGGCGGAGACCCCCGTATCCTGTTTACCGGAGCATTGTATGATGACCAAATAACGCACAGCCTGCGCACCTATTCCCAACTTTATTTTCATGGCCACAGCAGCGGGGGGACCAATCCCTCCCTCCTGGAAGCGATGGCCAGCGGATGCCTGATCGCCGCACACGGCAATATGTTTAACAGGACCGTTTTACAGGATGATGCCTTTTATTTTTCAAGCGCCGAAGACATAAAATGTATGATTAGCGAATTGGGTCCCGAACCTCTGAGGGAGCAAATGGTAAAAAGTAACCTGGAAAAAATAAAAACCAGGTATAATTGGGACGAAATCATCGGTCAATATGAAAGATTTATGATGCAATGCCTGTACATTCATATCAATGAAAGAAATATTCTCAGTAAAGCTTACTCTTGCGAATAAGATAAGCTATTACCATTTGCTTGCCTTTCTGATCGCATTGCCTTTCGACCGATTTTATAGTGAGCTGGTACTCGCAAGTTTCCTGATTCATGCCGCCATCCAGCTTACCAATCCCGGCAAGATCCGTGTATATGCTGCCTTATTCCTTCCCGCGCTACTTTATATGCTGACAGTTTTTGGCACATTCTACTCAAGCGATGTGTCACAGGCATATATGGATTGCGAAAAGCAACTTGGCCTCCTATTATTCCCGTTGATATTTTGTGTTATCCCCCTGAATTTCGAAAAATACAAGATTCCTTTGCTGAAAGCATTTGGCCTTACCTGTGCATTGCTGATTCTGTATCTTTTTTTTGACGCCTGGCATGTAATACAATATAACAAACTGCCTTTTTCTACCATCCTCACACCAGCATTTACCAACCATAATTTTTCATCGCCCGTAGAATTACACGCCACTTATTTTTCAATGTATATTTCACTATCCCTGGCGGCGTATTTGTATTTGCTGATTTATTCAAAGAAACGGAAAGAACGAATCTTTTACAGTATCATTTGCCTGATCTTATTTTCAGGACTTCTCCAACTCGCTTCCAGGTCCGTTTTTCTTGCCACGCTTTTGATAATTAATGTATCTATTCCTTTCTTTTTGCTGAAAGGGAGAATGCGGAAAAAATTCATTTTTATTTCAGCTTGTTTCTCGCTGATCGTTATAGGCTTACTTGCTACCAGCAGATCACTAAGAACCAGATACCTGACAACATTAAGGCAGGACCTTACCTTGGCGGGCGTCCCCCAGAATTTATCAGAATCCCGTATGAGACGATGGCATTACATGGGAGAACTGATTCGTCAGCGTCCCGTATTGGGATATGGAAGCGGAACCGAAGTGGACCTTTTAAAGAATAATTATTTTGAACATCGACTGTATAATTCTTTTCTGCACGAATTGAATGCAGACAACGAATATATAAGCCTGTTTCTAAAAAACGGGATCGTCGGTTTACTTGTTTATGTCTTCGTTTTATTTCTCGGATTTAAATATGCTATCCGGTATAAGGATTTCTTTTTTTTCAGCTTCCTGCTGATCATCTCGGTGGTTTCCATTTCCGAGAACATACTGGACGTAAATAAAGGAATCTTTTTTTTCAGCTTCTTCTTCACATTTTTTATGAAGGTAATCAGTGATCAGCAGCTGCCCTCCGGTCCGGTTGCTGGAATTAAGCCCGCAGGCTGAATGTAAATTAATCGGCATTTGCCAGGGCGCGATCCAGGTGAACATATCCTCCGTCCACATGAATCTGCTGACCGGTGGTGTGGCTCGACTTTTCCGAC
>PLEB01000426.1 GCA_003136915.1 Chitinophagaceae bacterium | reverse complement strand
ACATTCCAGAAAGTATCGTTATCCGCCAGGCCTTCAAATCCACTTCCGTTATTGGCATTCGTAGAAGTAAACTGATAAAGCATTTCTGAAAATCCATGATACCCCGGATTATTCAGCCATGCAGATGGTTTAACACTCCAGGCCAGATCCGGGTGATGAACCACCAGGTATGCGGCGAGCGCTGTAAACCCTTTGATCAGAAAAGCGGAAAGAAGGGTAACCAGTGTAGCTATCTTCACTTCCCGGGCTTCCACTTTATGACCCATGAATTCAGGTGTTCGTCCAACCATCAGGCCCGATATAAAAACAGCGATGATGATATAAATATAATAATTCAGAAACCCGACTCCGCATCCTCCATAAAATGCATTGACCATCATACCCAGCAATTGCATCAATCCGGTCAAAGGCATATAGCTATCATGCATACCGTTTACCGAACCGGTTGAAATTATAGTAGTCACGGTACCCCAGTAAGCGGTAATGGCGGGACCAAACCGCACTTCCTTTCCTTCCATGGCGCCCGTGGATTGAGTAATTCCCATCCGGGCAATTTCAGGATTCCCGTGAACCTCGCTCCATACGGAAGGTATCAAAAGACATAGCATGCCCAGGGTCATAACTCCGAAAATAACATAAGCGAATTTTCTCCTCTTTACATAAATACCCAGGGCAAAAAGCATGGCGACAGGTAAGAGAACCTGGGCAATCAGCTCTACTGAATTGGTGAGGTAGTTTGGGTTTTCAAAAGGATGTGCAGAGTTGGCGCCAAACCAACCACCGCCGTTTGTGCCAAGATGTTTAATGGCAATCATGCCGGCTGCAGGTCCCCGGCTCACCTGCACGGTATCACCCTGAAGGGTTATAATGGTATCTTTCCCTTTGTAAGAAGAAGGGGTCCCGTTAAAAGCAAGAATAGTGGCAATTACAACACAAATTGGCAACAGGATCCGGGTAATCGTCTTAATAAAGATTTCCCAAAAGTTCCCGAGATTATCAGTAGTTTTTTCCTTTATCGCGTTCATGAGGCCAACAAGAGCGGCTATACCCGTTGCGGCGCTTACAAATTGCAAAAAGGTAATTACGAACACCTGTGTCAGATAGGTGACGCCGGTTTCTCCGGAGTAATCCTGAAGATTGCAATTGGTCAAAAAGCTGATCGCCGTATTAAAAGCCAGATCCGGAGTCTGGGCCGGATTATGATCCGGATTCATCGGAAGCTTATCCTGGAACAAAAACATAAAAAAAGCATACACAAACCATAGCAAATTAATGGTGAGCATGGCTTTGAGAAATTGCTTCCAGTTCATCGGTTCGGAAGGATTAATTCTGCACATGCGAAAGATTAACCTTTCCAGCGGAGCCATAAAACCCGTAATCGTTTTTTGTCCGCTAAATATTTTTGAAATATAGCGTGCCAAAGGGATTGCGAGAAGAATGGTCAGTCCGTAAACGATAACAATACTTAGGATCCCGTTACTCATAAAAAAAATTTATTCAGAATTTTTCCGGTTTTATCAGTACATAGAGCAGATAAATGAATACCACTATGGACAATACAAATAGAGAAGTCATCATAAGATTATATTTTTTCGAAAAAATCTATAGATTTAAAAAATAACCAGAAGCAAAGGAGTCCCGAAATAAAATATAAGATGGAGAGCATAATAATTTTATGGTTGATTAATCAACTGCAGATCAAAGCGCGTACCGCCTGGTTTATCGATCCTTACGGAAATGATATAACACAGACTATACAAGCGTTCTGGGCAAAAAGAATAATTTGGGAGAATGAACGCAGCAGGAGAAACCCCTTCCATAATGGAAAGGTTTTTTCATTTTGAATGAGTGCTATTGTTCTGCCAGCTGATACTCTTCAATTTTGCGGTAAAGCGTAGTGAGACCGATATTCAGCAGCCGGGCGGCTTCCGTTTTATTGCCCCTGGTGTACTGTAATACCTTTTGAATATGATTTTTTTCAACGCCTGCAAGATCAAATTGTGAAAAAGAGTCGGAAGGCCATGAGATGCCGGCCATCATTTCCACGGATAATGAATTTTTGGTCAGTTCCCCCGATTCTTCAACAATCACGGCTCTTTCCACCACATTGCGTAGTTCACGGATATTACCTTTCCATGGGTGTTTTTCCAATACGGAAAAGAATTCTTCTGAAATTTTCAAATCGGGCTTATTCAGCTTCACGGAAAACTGTTTGACAAAATATTCGGCTAAAGGGCGGATATCCTTTATACGATCTCTTAAAGAAGGCATTACGATCCGGAAAACCGATAAGCGGTAAAACAAGTCTTCGCGGAACTTACCCGCTCTTATCTCCATTTCCGGATCCCGGTTGGTTGCCGTAATAATGCGGACATTTACTTTTTGCGACTGATTATCCCCAACCCGGTTAAATTCGCCGGATTCCAGCACCCGCAACAGTTTCGGCTGGACTTCGATGGGCATTTCTGCGATCTCATCGAGAAAAAGCGTTCCCTGGTCTGCCTGTTCAATCAGGCCCTTACTATCCTGATGAGCGCTGGTAAACGCACCGGCTTTATGACCAAAAAGTTCATTCTCAAACAATTCTTTGCTGAAAGCGCTGCAGTTAATAGCTACAAACGGATGGGAGGAACGGTGGCTGAACTGATGAATGGCATTTGCAAAAACTTCCTTGCCCGTACCGGTTTCACCCAAAAGCAAAACAGTGGTATCGGTAACGGCCACCTTCTTAGCCAGCTCAATCGCCTGCAGAATGGGTTTTGAATTTCCAATCACCGATTGAAAGGAATACTTATTCCCCAGCTTTTTTTCCAGCTCTATTATCCTTCTCTGGAAGGCCGTCTTTTCCAGGGCCCGGTTCAGAACCGGAATAATTTTCTCATTTTCATCCCCCTTGATCAGATAGTCGAAAGCGCCGAATTTCATGGCCTGAACACCGTCCTGGATATTGCCGAAAGCTGTCAGCAGAATCACTTCGATCATGGGATATTTATCCCGGATCTTTTTTGTTAGCTCCACCCCGTTTCCATCCGGAAGCTTTACGTCGCATATGACCACCTCTATGTCGCCGACAGACTCCAGCTTTTTCATGGCAGACTTGCTATCATCTGCCTCGATTACATGAAAGGCTTCTTTATTGAGTATCCGGGACAGTAATCCGCGGAGTTTTTTCTCGTCGTCTACTAATAAAATATTCTTCACGGAGGGCACATTTGGATGCAAATGTAGTTCAAGCCGGATTAAAGCCTTCTGTCTGCTTTTTAAATTCTATGGGCGCGCCATTTCGGGATATATCCAATATCTATTCATTCATCTAGCGCAAAGCGTGCATTTACCGAAATTTATTTGAAATCGTAGGCAATTCCGATTGAAGGATATTGAGACACTAATTCATAACGGTAATCAGCCCTTATATACAATCCCTTGACGATCCATGCTTCAATCCCGCCCCCGACAATAAGAGAAATACCAAATTTTTGGGTTGGCAATGGGCCTTGATACTGATAAATTGTCCCAAGTATTTTCTGATCGAGATACCCAAGGCCTACGCCGCCGTAAACGTAAGGCCGGATTCTCCCCCTCGTAAAATCATATTGAATTGTAAGTGGAACACTAAAAATGTTGTAAGTCGAGGTTACAGTATAATTACCATAATAATAATCATTTCTGTTGGAGATGACGTGTGTCGATGAATAGTGCAACCCTATATTTAGGAAAGTATTCTTATTCACTGAAGGAACTGAAACTCGCAATGAACCGTCCAGGGTAAGCTGGCTATTTTTGCCGAGTGGCAGTCCGCCCGCAAAAAGAAAAATTTGCATAACCGATTTAGGCTTTTGATAATAACTCACGGCCGTTTCAGGAGAAATGCATTTGTTCAGGGCGAGAACAAAATCAGACATTTCCTTTTCTCCATAGCCAACCCTGTCATACCGCGATGCGAGTTTTTCGCAAGGTATGCTGATCAAATTGAGTGTGTTTGTATAATTGCCCTGGGTAATCAGTTCGCCATTGTTCGAGAGCAAAGAATTGTAAAGAAAATAGGTGCTGGTATCGTTTTTAATCAAATAAAATTGACGGTCTCCTCTGGCAAAAACAAATAAATCGTACTTGCCTGTTATCAGCTTTCTTGCAAAACAGCTGTCGCGCTTCAATATCTCCGGATCGGTATTAAGAAAAGAAATTGATTTATATATGCCTGAACCGACGCCGAAAGATTGTATGTCTCCAGGTAAAAAAATTCGGGCAGAAGATCCACTATCGGATTTGAAATTGACCAGCTTCGAATAATCGGATTCTATGGCTTCCAGGATAAATCCCCTTACTGTGTCCTTATTATTTTTGACCAGGTATCCGGATTTGTAATTACTCTGTGCAATCAGGGACGTGAAGATAAATGACATGCGAATAGCAATGCTAAGGTGCTTCATGGTTAGGGGTTTGTCAGGGGTTTTTCAAATGTATCTTATTATAGTAAACGAAGCAAGCAAAATGGTTATTGCTTCTCAGTATTGAACAGCCTAGTATCAAAAGCGAACAGTTTCTTCATCTCTTTAAACTATAAGCTATTAACTAATAGCCATTTATCAACTTGGCATTTTGTTGGTGCAGTGAAACAGGGAAATTGTCTGTTCTAGGTGTAAACCCTTACCTCTTCAATAAAATTATTATGCTGAAAAATTATTTCAAAACAGCCATCAGGAACCTGTTGAAAAAAAGAACGTTCAGTTTTTTGAATATTGCCGGATTAGCTATAGGCATAGCTTGTGCTTCGCTGATCTTTCTTTGGGTTGAAGATGAGCTTACATTCAACTACAATTTCAGTAAGAGGAACAACTTATATCAGGTCTATGAGAACCAAACCTACGAGGGGAAAGTCTCCACTTTTATAGCCACACCGGGTCCTATGGCCAAGGTACTCAAATCAGATATTCCAGGTATTAAAAACGTTGCGCGCTCTGCAGGCACCGGAACTCAGTTGTTTGCATTGGGCGATAAGTTCATCAATGAACAGGGCGATTTCGCTGATTCGGCGATATTCTCTATGCTGAACCTTCCCTTTGTATATGGACAGGCAGCAAATGCTTTTCAACAACTCCACTCCTTAGTTATCAACGAAACGATGTCAAAAAAGTTTTTTGGTCATGGTGATCCTACCGGCAAGACACTAAGGATGAATAATGAGCAGGACTTTGTAGTGACTGCTGTGTTTAAAGATTTGCCAAAGAATTCCAGCTTTCAGTTTCAGTGGCTGGCGCCGATGGAAAATATTGACCATAAAATGCCCTGGATGCAGGACTGGAATGCTAACTGGGCGCATACTTTTGTTGAACTGCAGCCATCCACGGACCTGGTCCAGGTCAATAAGAAATTATATAGTTACATGGACTCCAAGCATAAGGGAAATACAACTGTCTGTTTTCTTTTTGGAATGAACGATTGGAATTTACATAACCATTTCACAGGGGGAAAACAAGATGGCGGCAGGATCCAGTACGTAAAATTATTTTCATTCATTGCCTGGATCATCCTTTTGATCGCTTGCATAAACTTTATGAATCTCTCAACAGCGCGTTCCGAACAGCGGGCAAAGGAAGTCGGCGTGCGTAAGGTAATGGGAGCAGGCATACCTAAATTAATTGGCCAGTTCATAAGCGAGGCGGTTATCATGTCATTTATAGCGGTTCTGTTCGCCATCGGTATGATATATCTGTTACTGCCTTCATTCAATGTGCTGGTTGAAAAACAAATGCTGGTTAATATTTCCTATCAGTCCCATATCATTTATCTGGTTGTCATTGGCATCATCACGGGTCTGATCGCCGGAAGTTATCCTGCTTTTTATTTGTCATCATTTAATCCGATCGCTGTTTTAAAATCCACCAAAATAAAGTCAGGCGCCGGTTCTGGATTTATCCGCCAGAGTCTGGTAGTTATCCAATTTGCCATTTCCATTGTCCTCATTATTGGAACGGTCATTATTTATCAGCAGATTCAGCATGTAAAGAGCAGGCAACTCGGCTACAATAAGAATAACCTGGTCTATATTGAAGTTCAGGGAAAATTGGACGAGCATTTTAACGCTGTATATAATGATCTAAAGGAGACAGGCATAATTGATAACGCTGCCTTAAGTGACTATCCGGTTTTACAAATCTGGAATAATACAGATAATTATTCCTGGCAGGGAAAGGACCCCTCTAAAAATCCCCTGATTACCTGGGAAGGCGTCAGCCCACAGTTTCTTTCCACTATGAATATGAAACTGACCGCGGGCAGGGATTTTTACGATGGTCCGTCGTTGGATAGCAATAGCGTGATCATCAACGAAGCGTTTGCAAAACAGATGGGGAAAGAGGGAAGAGTGGGAGGCATTATCAAGGACGGAGGTAAAACAGATTATCAGATTGTGGGTATCGTAAAAGATTTTTTGTACAACGACATGTATCAACCCGGCGCACCTCTTTTGTTATATAAACATCCACTCGGTACACGATATTTGAGTATACGCATCAAATCAAATGCAGATTTTCCGGAAGCTTTGGCCAGGATTGGAAAGGTCATAAAAACCGATAACCCCAATTATCCTGTGGAATATAAATTCGTTGATGAGGATTTCGATCAGTTATTCAAAACAGAAACATTAACGGGAAAACTCGCAGGCGTTTTTGCGGCCCTGGCCATATTCATTTCCTGTTTGGGATTGTTTGGATTAGCAGCATACACAGCTGAACGCAGGATAAAAGAGATTGGCATCCGCAAGGTACTGGGCGCGTCTGCCTACGGACTGGCGGGTTTGCTTTCAAAAGATTTTTTGCGCCTGGTATGCTTTTCCTGTCTTATTTCTTTCCCAATTGCCTGGTGGGCGCTTAATAATTGGCTCCAGAGTTATCAATACCGGACGCCCATACATTGGTGGGTTTTTGCAACAGCCGGGGCTTTGGCGATGGGAATTGCATTGTTCACAGTTAGTTTCCAGGCAATAAAAGCATCCATCGCCAATCCGGTGAACAGCCTACGCTCAGAATGAGCTACTGCTTCGCCTGCAGTAGCTTTAGCGAAGGCAGCGCTCTCGAAGAAAGTTTTACAATTTTTCTCCTGCAGCCCGCGGATCATTTCCTGATGTATATTTTATCCATCCTAACCAGGGTTTCAAAAGAATGACCTTAATCAGCTTTGCCTTATTTTTGCCCTCCTGCCCGGGGCATTTTTACCCCCAGTAGAATTAATGATTTAATTATGGCAGAGAAATCTGGTTTAGCGGTCGGCCCAAATGAAAAGAGTCCCGGCATATCCAGTTTGCTTAAGCCGTACCGCGGCATGATCGCACTGCTTATCTTTCTGGCATTGATCAGCAACGGCGTCAATCTGATTTTGCCGAAAATAATTGCGTTGGGTATCGACGCCTATCCAAAACATTATGTGCTTAAACCGATATTGATTGAATTTATTTCAGCGGCAGTTGTAATTTTCATTTTTACTTTTCTTCAGAATATTGTCCAGACTTACACATCCGAACGTGTTGCGCGGGATACGCGTTCGCGGCTGGCGGGCAAAATAGCTTCTCAGGATCATGCTTATATCGAAAAGGTCAATTCATCAAAATTATTAACCAATCTTACTTCGGATGTAGATGCCATCAAAATGTTCGTTTCGCAGGCCATCGTATCCATCGCATCTTCACTTATTATTATCATTGGTTCCTGTATCATGTTGTTTACAATTAACTGGAAACTCGCGCTGGCTATCGTCGCTATAGTTCCCATCATCGGTGGAACCTTCTTTTTTGTGCTGAAAAAAGTAAGGGCGCTCTTTATGAACAGCAGGAAAGTGATAGACTGGCTTAATAAAGTTATCAATGAAAGTATTCTGGGCGCAGCCCTTATCCGCGTTATCAATTCCCAGCAACCGGAATATGAAAAATTTCTCGCAGCGAGCACGGAAGCTAAAAACCTGGGGTTAGGTATTATCCGCCTATTCGCAGGATTGATCCCCGTTATCATCTTTACGGCAAACCTCGGAGGCCTTACCATTCTTGCACTCGGCGGTCATTTCGTAATCAGCGGAAGTATGAGTCTGGGCGACTTTGCTGCATTCAACAGTTATCTCTCCCTGTTGATATTTCCTATCCTGGTAATTGGATTCATGAGCAATGTTATAGCGCAGGCAACTGCAAGCTATCAGCGTATTGAGGTCGTTTTACACGTGCCGGAATTGGAAGATTCCGGGACCATCACAGAAACCCTGAAAGGAAATATTGCACTTCACCATGTTTGGATGAAATACGGACAAAAGGCGGCGCTGAAAAATATCAGTTTTTCCGTTCATGCAGGAAATACGCTGGCGGTTATTGGTCCGACGGCTGCCGGAAAAACACAGCTGCTTTATCTCCTCACGGGATTGACAAAAGCACAGGAGGGAACAGTTGAATTTGACGGCAAAAGCATAGATCTTTTTAATAAAGAGAATTTTTACAAGCATGTTGGATTTGTTTTCCAGGACAGCATCCTGTTTAACATGACTATCCGGGAGAATATCGCATTCAGTGATCAGGTAACGGACGAACAACTGAAGAGAGCCGTTGACACGGCTGAGCTGGCCGATTTTATTGATTCCCTACCGAACAAAATGAATACGATGGTCTCCGAAAGAGGAACGAGTTTATCCGGTGGACAGAAACAGCGGATCATGCTTGCGCGTGCCCTGGCAATCAATCCAAGAATATTATTGCTCGATGATTTTACTGCGCGCGTGGACGCCAGCACGGAATTGAAAATATTAACAAATATCCGGGTAAATTATCCGGGCATCACGCTTATTTCGGTAACCCAGAAAATTTCATCAGTAGAACATTTTGATCAGGTGATCGTGTTGATGGAGGGCGAGCTGGTTGCAATAGGAAAGCACTTTGAATTAATGAAGTCAAGCCCCGAATACGTGCAGATATACAATTCACAACAGAGCATCAGTAACTATGAATT
>PLEB01000298.1 GCA_003136915.1 Chitinophagaceae bacterium | reverse complement strand
CAAGATTATTCCATCCGTAACCTACAATTTTAAATTTTGATTTTATGAAGTCCTGCATAAGATCTATTGTATTGTTTTTTATATTTTCATATTGTTCCTGTAAAAAAGTGATCCAGGTAAACCTGAACGATGCAGCACCACAGATCGTCATTTATGGAGAAGTCACCGATTTGCCAGGGCCTTATCAGGTATCTATTACAAAGACGGTAAATTTCAGCGCTACCAATATTTTTCCCCCCGTTTCAGGTGCAGGGGTGACGATTACTGACGATAAAGGACTGGTTGATTTGCTGAGTGAAACGGCACCGGGCATCTACAATACCCATACTTTCTGGCAGGGGATACCGGGAAATACCTACACGTTAAGCGTACAGGACTCAGGTAAGACTTATACAGCCATTTCTTTAATGCCTCAACCGGTGGCACTGGATTCTATATCCTTTCAGGAAAACCAGGGTTTTAATGGGAAAAATACAATCAGTGTTGTACCCTATTTCCAGGATCCGCCGGGCGTCGTTAATTACTACCAGTTTGCCGAATTCATCAACGACACCCCGCTCAAAAAGATATATATTATGGATGACCGTCTATCTGATGGTAAATATTTCAACCTGGCACTCTATGATGATAGTATTCATATCTATACCGGTGATTTGGTAACGCTCTATATGTATAGTATCGATGCGAATGTCTACAATTATCTGAACCAAATGCTTCAGATCTCCAATAACGCGCTATCCCTTACACCCGCCAACCCCGACACCAACCTGGGCAATGGAGCCTTGGGGGTTTTCAGCGTCCACACGGTAGTATCAAAACAGAGAATATTTAATTAGCCGATTAAGAACTCTGATTTAAAGCTTTTGGATTTGCAGTGGAGAGATCGTTACACCTGAGTTGTAGTTCCAGTTGAACGTGCAGGAAACATCTGTAACCACCATGCTACCCTGGTAGGTCGTGCCATTCAGTTTGATTACCAGGGTATATGTTCCATTATTTACGGAACTGAAAAAAACATCAGTCGTCGCCGGCGCCGGATAGCTGGGCCCGTTGCAGGGATATTCTATAACCGCATTGAAATCACATTCAAAAACGCCGGCCACGCCTACAAAATTTCCTCCGGTTGCCAGGGAAGGGAAACCACTATACATATTACTGGTAGTTGCCAGAAACACGAGGCCCGCGGAATCTGAAAAAGATATCGGAGTCAGATTTATCTGGTCGCCGGATGCTATGGGTAAACTAAGAACCACATTACAATGCGCATAGCCGCTGTCGTTATACAAACTGTCGGATACCGTTACCGAGGAATAGCTGCTGTCATAAGCCGGACCGTTGGGAGCAGAGAGAAACGTTGCCGAAATCTGGTATACACCCGCACTTTTAAAAATATAAGTGGCGCTGTCTCCTGATGCAGACGTCCAGCTGCCGGCACTACTATTGGCAGAAAATTGAACTGCGGATCCGGCTGTCATGCCATTTGTGCTTGCAATAAGCGGCTCGCCGATTTTGACCATAGATTTTGATAGGGTCAATTCTGGTTTTGTTGGATTCTTTGAATTTTTATTGCAGCCAAGCGCTATCAAAGAAAGCGAAATGAATAAAGAAATAGTTATCCTGTAATTTTTCATAATACGTATATTATGTATCATTAATAGGTTAATAAAATTAAAAGGATCTGACCATGGGAGAATAGGTCCCTGTTAAAAAGCCTACCTACTCATTTGACAGCTTTTGGCGGGAAATGGTTGCCTCATCCCACTTAAGTTATTCAGTGTCTTGCAACTCTCTTAAGCGGAAGTTTGTCTTTTTGATCGATAAACAAGGGGGAATGTTCGATGATGGTATCGGAATTATCCAGGCCATAAGCCTTTTGGTCACTTTGAGCAATACCTTTAATGGTAAAGTACGAATCCAGGATGAAATCTTCTTTCATCGGCAGTTCATTTTCTACTGAAAGAAACCGCTCTATAATTACATACGTGATATCGGCATGAAAGTTTTCCTTGGACATGGATTCATATTTACAGACAAATTCCAGTTCATTGGTCATGTACATTTCCTGCATTACCTTCTTAAACAATTTATGGATCCGGGGTTGCACGCGGAATCCAAGTCTGAACTCCACCCTGATCACCTTATCCTTTATTAATTCCGTCACGTCATATTCCATGGTATAAGGAGCGTCCATAATGTCAATATGGATAAACCAATAAACGTCAGCCCTTTTAGGCTTTTTGTTCAGGATCGAATCGATAATCCGCTGTTCAATTTGTTTCTCGTTGTTGGCCTTTGTTAAATAAACAAGGTGTGTGGCGTATTTCGGAACGTCTTTGTCGAAGCTGAGTCCAATCAATTCATTTGAAAACTTACTGATATTTGTAAAATTCAGGTAACGGTTGGTAATTTTCCTTGCATTAAACCATATGTACATTACGAAGACAAGTCCCAGTTCAAAAAACAGGAACATCCATCTTTGTTTTATTTTAGCTACGTTCGCGACAAAAAAGATCGTTTCAACCATAAAAAACATCCCGATGATGGATAGCACGAGAATCATATTCCATTTGCGTACAAACTTCATATAACCAAACATCAGTGCGGTGGTCATCATCATGGCAATGATGATTGAAAATCCATAAGCGGCCTCCATGTGCTCCGATTTTCTAAAATAAAACATCATACCGATGCATCCGATCCATAAGATTGTATTTATGCTGGGTATATAAATCTGCCCTTTGATCGTAGTAGGAAATTTTATTTTAACCTTCGGCCACAAATTCATGCTCATGGCTTCACTGATTAAAGTGAATGATCCGCTGATCAGGGCCTGGCTTGCAATGATGGCAGCAAGAGTGGCGATGATGATCCCAGTCAACAAGAACCAATGGGGCATCAATTCATAAAAGGGATTAAGACCATTAAGCTTGCCGGCACGTTGGGTTAATATCCAGGCACCCTGGCCCATGTAATTTATCACCAGCGAAATCTTGACGAAAATCCAGGTCAGGCGTATATTTTTTTTGCCACAATGCCCAAGATCGCTATAAAGCGCTTCGGCGCCCGTTGTACATAAAAAAACTGCCCCCAAAAGCCAGAACCCGTTTGGATATCTGGTTAACAGTTCAATGGCGTAATGCGGACTTAATGAAGCCAGAATCCCCGGATTATGCATGATGGGTATCAAACCCAGAATAAGGATCATTGAGAACCAGATCAACATAATAGGTCCGAAAGATGAGCCGACGATCTTAGTTCCGAACCGCTGAAAAAAGAATAGTAAACTGATGATGCCGATAACAATACCTACGGTTAAATTATTTCCCGGGACAATGGTATTCTCCAGTCCGTGTAAGCCATTCAGGCCTTCCACAGCTGAAGCCACTGAAATGGGCGGCGTAATGATCCCGTCGGCAAGCAGGGTGGCCGCGCCAATAAAGGCGGGGATATAAGCTTTCTTTCCAAAACGCCTAACCAGGGCAAAAAGAGAGAAAATTCCTCCTTCTCCCTTATTGTCGGCCTGAAGCGTAAGAATAATGTATTTAAAAGTTGTCTGCAGGGTCAGGGTCCAGAAAACACAGGAAATGCCCCCATATACCAGGAGTGGTGAAATTGGCCTATCACCCAAAATAGCCTTGAATACATACAGCGGGGAAGTTCCTATATCGCCATAAATAATCCCTAAGGCAACCAATAAAGTGGCAAAAGTTACTCTTGAGAAATTTCCGTGGCCATTCCGGGAAGCAGTTTCTTGGGTCGGCAATAAGTAAGCATTTAAATTGCCTTTGAAACCTACCAAAATGAATGCCGTAAAAGGACCTCATGCTGGGTTTAGCTAAAGAATCAATTAGGAACAGGGAATTATAGTTCTTAAATATGTTATATTAATAGATTTAATCATTTAAAAACCGCTTCATTTTGGTTTGGTTTTTCCAAAATGAAAATTTCAGCGCCCGGAAATTTAAGCCCGAAGATTGCCAAAATTCTCTATTCCTTTACAAAAGTATATGTCTCCCACCCGCCAGGCGTGGTCACACTGTAAAGCCTCAGGGTATCGTTGCTTGTCTTCATGGTAAAACCATCGTACTCTGACAGAACCTGATTATTTCCTCCAAGCTCATATACTGTAAATAGCGAAAATATTCCGGTCGTTTTGAAATTGTTTAATTGTAATTCCTGATTATGAAATTGGGAAGTGTCTGTAGTTATACTGTAAGAACCGGATGAAACCAGCTTCCCATTCAGTTCAGAGATATAAGTGTTATCAGGATTTAGCACGAGAAGCACTGATGAATCCTTGGTCGGTACGATAATAG
>PLEB01000395.1 GCA_003136915.1 Chitinophagaceae bacterium | reverse complement strand
GAAACCAATTGGGGAATAGAGACCTGGCAGCTTTTGTTCAATGGAAAAGAGTGGAAAATTATGAGTGCTTTGTTTTCCGCTAATGATGTGAGTATTACACCCGATACTGCTCAAAAAAGTTGAGTGTAAAATATTTAAACAATTTGCCAGAGAGTTAAATAAAAAAGCCCGTAAAATCTATACTTTACGGGCTTTTGATCAAATTCAGAGCAAGCCCTCTTTATAGACCTGGGTCATTTTTTACTTTTCATATTCAGGATACTCAAATCAATGGAAGACATCTGGTTGGCCAATGCAGAATAAAAATGATCCTTGTTTTTTCTGATGGTCGACAGGAGGCGAACGGCCTTACCGGATTCGCCATTCATCAGACAGCTGAACGCCAAGAAATATTCTGCCTCATCCTTAAAATAACGATCATGGTTTTTGGCATTCTCTGCTAGCACGGCTTGGAACTGCTCTTCGGCGATCTGGTATTGATGAAGCTCCAGATCTGCCATGCCCGCTAAGAAATAGTATTTGGCCGTTTTGGCGGATTCCTCATTGTAAAGCCTGACTACCTTATTCCAGACCTTGCTCTTATAGGCTTCTTCAAGGGTATCGGCAGGCCCGGTTCCTCTTGTCGTGCCGAGATCGTAGGAAGAATAATAATCCTGATAAAGTCCTCTAGCTGTTACGGAATGATATTTATAAATCGCCATACATCCCAGCAAGGCCATGCCCAGGGCGGCAATACGCAGGCTGTTCCTGGACATAATACCGATAACGGCGCCCTTCGGCTTCGATGCTGCAAAGGGAGCTGTGTGCTGTCGGCGAAAAGAAATCACGCTATTTTCTGAAGGGTCAACCAGAAAATCTTGGGATTGGTTTTCCATATTAGGTTTTTTTTAAGTGGTTACTCTTAGTAACCTGCCGGGGTTTGGGCGTAACCAAACCGAAATATTTTATTTAGCAGTTGAATATCATAATATTACGCAGTAAGGTACCAACAGCATTCATTTATGAGAACGTTACTGCCCCTGTCGCCTCCCTTGAGTAGGGAAAGGGCGCGGTACATTTCGAAAACAAATCTTTAGTTATGAGAAACTTGATGATGAAGATGTCAATCTATTACACTACTATCTTCCCCAAAAGACTAGGAAACAAAACGAGACCAAATTTGTAAAGTAGTCACGGAAACGCTTACTAGTAAAGGGTTACAGCTGAAAATAAATGCCCCACATTGTGAACCTGACACAATGCGGGGCCTGTGGAGGTGAGGAGAGTCGAACTCCTGTCCAAACATATTCTCCGAAAGCTTTCTACATGCTTATTTGCTTATTGCTTTTCGAGAAACCACCGGAACGCAACAAACCTATGGTTTCCTTAGCTGGATGGTCTTAAGCAACGGTCACAGCCTTCCGTTGCAGCATTCTCTATTTGTTTTTAGTCGGCGGCAAGGCTTGGTAAGAGGAAAACCTGCCCGGCGGCCCTAATGACTACTTAATCACTGATTAGGCAGCCATGGCATACTGTGTATTGCCATTTGAGATTTGAATATTCAGATTAACGTGCTAATTATCCAACGCACGACATGCTTATTCTTTCAAAGATCTACGCTGTCAAAACCAGGCACCCCCGGAATATCGAACCTGCAAAGTTAATTCATTTCCAGCTTCTTTCCGAACCGGATATGGCCAAACAGGAGCAGAACTATTGGGTTACCTTCGTAATACACTGAAAACTGCAATTGCTTCTTATGCATAATTTCTTTCTAAGTTGTGATTGGGGG
Organism: Chitinophagaceae bacterium; assembly: GCA_003136915.1. Taxonomy (GTDB): domain Bacteria; phylum Bacteroidota; class Bacteroidia; order Chitinophagales; family Chitinophagaceae; genus Puia. Next base: position 1,415 of record PLEB01000395.1, on the reverse strand, counting down.
GGCTCCGCTTTTCGCCTGCGCCTGGTAGACATCCGGACCCGAACTATCCTGGAAGAAATTATTTCCGGAGAAGGTATGACCTCTACGTTTAACCGATGGAAAATCCGCTTCGAACAAGGCCCTATCTCCCGGGAGGACTACGGTCTGATGGTTTTGCATAATCAGTTGCAGGCACTTGGTAAAAAAACGACCACTCCTTTAAACAGTATCCCTGTTTTGATTTCAGGCATGGCGTCCTCCTCTATTGGCATCAGGGAATTGCCTTATGCCGGTTTGCCCTTTTCGCTGGACGGCCGGGACACCCGGATTGAGATCATTGCACCTGGCGCGCATTTCATGCATGAAGTCATGCTGATATCAGGCATAAGAACGAAGGATGACGTGATCAGGGGGGAAGAAACTCAAATGATCGGACTGGCTACAAACGCCGGCACGGATTTTAATGGAGAGCTTGTCTGCCTATTCCCGGGTACGCACTCCAAACACATCAAGGTAAAAAAGACCAGGCTGGTGGATTTCAAAACCTATATTACCGGAGAACTGTTTGACCTGCTGACCCGGAATAGCATATTGAAAGAATCAGTTTCTGCAGACGTTCCCCCTCTGGACAATGCCGGCAGGGATGCATTCAAATCAGGTATTATTGAATCCGGTAAATCAAATCTGCTAAACAGTTTATTTTCAGTAAGAGTTAGTCATTTATTTAATGCGCGGACAAAAGAAGAGAATTACTTTTTTCTGAGTGGCCTGCTCATCGGAACCGAATTGAAAGCGCTCCGGCAGCATGACCCCGGGCACATCCAACTATGCAGCGGAACCAATTTGTTTTCTCTTTACAAGCTTGCGCTCGAGCATCTGGATCTAAGCAGTAAAACCAGCTTTGTGGAACCTGAAATTGTAGATAAATCTGCTGTTGAAGGGCAATTAAAAATATTCCATCATCACTATGACTGATAAACAAACATTCAACAAAGAAAAAGATCTATTCTCCTGGAAGGATTTTTTAAAAATGCCGGTTATAGGAATTGTGCGCCATATATCCGCGGAAACGATCGCGCAGATCCTTCCGCTATACCAGGCAGCCGGACTAACAACCATTGAAATAACCATGAATTCCGAGGGAGCGGTAGATATTATCCGTCATGCTTCTTCTGAATATGGCAATCAATTGAACATTGGTGCAGGCACAGTCTGTTCGCTCCGCGAATTGGATACCGCCATTCAGGCCGGAGCCCAATTTATTGTGACCCCTGTTACAGACGAAGAGATCATCAGCCGCTGTGTTGAGATTGGGATTCCGGTTTTCCCGGGCGCATTTACGCCTACTGAAATATTTAAGGCTTGGAAAACAGGCGCTGATATGGTAAAAATATTTCCTGCAACCGCACTTCATCCCCGGTATATAAAAGACCTGA
>PLEB01000199.1 GCA_003136915.1 Chitinophagaceae bacterium | reverse complement strand
CATAAAGTTCTCTTAGGATGGCCAGTTTACTGCTGACCACGGTTTCGTAATCCAGGTCCGGCAGCTGATTCAGTTGTTTTTGTTTTTTCCTGAAGGCTTTTAAATGCGAATCGTATTTCTTTCCTGCAACCACCTCAAGATTCAGGTAGACGGGATGAAGTGCAAACGCAGAAATAGATCCGTAAGGATAAGAATCAAGCCAGGTCCCGGTTGCCGATGTATCGTTCACCGGAAGGATCTGTATCATCTTCAATCCGGTTTTTTTAGCCCAGTCTACTAAAAATTTCAGATCCGCGAATTCGCCTGTACCCGATGAATGCTTACTTCTCAGGCTGAAAACCGGGATGCTCACACCTGCACCCTTCCAGGTATTGTTAGGCAGGTGCACAAACCCATCATGAACGATGATCAGCTTTTGATCAAGCGCATCGCCTGGCAGCGACCTGTTCGCGCCGTTTTCAAAATAAAGGAATTGTTTATTCTTTAAATCATAGACGCCATATTTATAGTTCACGGGAAGATATTCCCTGGGAAGATTTACCGGAACCGTCCACCATGGCCCTTCCTCCTTCATTAGGATAGGATCCCCCGTTGACCAGTTACGCAAGCCTTCTCCGCTTCCTGCCATGCAAACGCACTGATCGGCTTGCAATAATGGCGCTTTCACCCGGAATATATGGGTAAAAATCTTCGGGTTTTTGCTATGGTTTTTTTTTGTGTGGCGGGGAAGTAATGTTTTCTGAAAAGGTGCAGTATAAAATGCGTTTTCGTATTCACCCGCATAATTCCAGGTATCGATCACCTCGATTTCCGTTGACGGTTTCAGGTGAACCGGGATCTCCCGATCATTTCCCCATTCGCTGATGCTGCTGCCATCTTCCATTTTCAAGAGGTAATGGTAGTGAATCGGGACATGCGGTTTATTCTTCAGGTCCAGGCTCAGTTGCCAGAAATCATTGTTCATGTAGCGGAGCGCGATGGCTTCATCGGGTTTCCTGCTCGGTGCATGACCGAGCTCAGGAATATCACCGCTCACAAAAAGCGTCTGACCTGGACTGGTATAGAAACGCAGGTAAAAATGTAGTTTCATCTTCCGTTCAAAATTCTAAATCGTGTTCCGTGAGGATTGTGCCGGATAAGTGGCGAAATTACCAAAAGGGACTTGAAATAAAATTAATGTCTTTCTGATTCCGTATTTAAAATATATTTGTGGATCAAATTTCTCCAGCATGGAAAAAACGAAAAAGTATACCGGCCTGTTTTGGGCGCTTTTCCTCCTTTCTGTCATTGCTTTTGTCGGGACTTATGTAACTATTGGAGGTCCCTGTATTATGATTCTCCCTTTCGTTTGCACCTTCCTTGCCAAGGCCCTCGATATTATGTAGAGGGTTTAACTCAGCTTCTTGCTGAAATAAAAAACACCGCCTTTTACAGCAGTGTTGTCAGATTTGATATCCGTATTTTATCCATTTCATGGGAAAGCAACAGTTTTTCTGTTTTCAGTTTAAAAAACCCATTTATTGTTGAAGCGGGAAACCTGTTTTCTGTTTCTGTGAATATTCCAGAGATTGACGGAAGTAAAGCGTTTTTTTGCTTGCGGTAAAATGTAGCCTGTAGCCACCGTTTCTCTTACTTCAGCTGTTAGTTTTTTCAGGGTTTCCTGGTCCATGCGGACAATAGAGGGCATGACATCTTGTTTCATAAACGTTCGTGTTTAAAATTTAAATTAATGTTGAGCAATGAGTGGAAGAACACGAAAGAATCGTTAGGAAGAAGTGTCGAATCCTGAATCAGGCTTGCAAGGCTGTGAAATTGCTCAATTGCAATGCAAATATACACATTATTTTTCAATCATGCAAGCGAACTGTGAAGTAATTCGGGAATAAGTGTCATTTTGCATTTTATTCACAAAAGGGTAATAAATTAAAAAGTAAAAAAAGGGTTCCCTTTTTTACTTTTTACTTTTTAATTTTTACTTTTTAATTTGTTTATTTTACTTCCTCAAACTCAGCATCCGTAACGTTTTCAGCGGTCTTGTCATTATTCGGTTGCCCTTCCTGGTTAGAGCCTCCATTTGCTCCGGACGGATTACCGGTTGCCTGAGTTGCTTTATACATTTCTTCTGAAGCGGCCGTCCAGGCGTTGTTCATTTCCGCGATAGCTGCATCAATTTGTGCTACGTCCTGACTCTTATGCGCGTCCTTCAGTTTGGCAAGTGCAGATTCAATCGGCGCTTTCTTATCGGCAGGGATCTTATCGCCATATTCTTTTAGTTGTTTTTCTGTCTGGAATATCTGGCTGTCGGCCATGTTCAGCTTGTCAACTCTTTCCCTGGCAACCTTATCTGTTGATTCATTTGCCTTGGCTTCCGCTTTCATTTTTTCCACTTCCTCCTTGCTGAGGCCGCTGCCTGCTTCCACGCGGATCTTTTGTTCCTTGCCGGTTCCCTTATCCTTGGCCGTTACATGGAGGATGCCGTTCGCATCGATATCAAAAATGACTTCGATCTGCGGAACACCTCTTGGTGCGGGCGGTATGCCATCCAGGTTAAACATTCCAAGGCTTTTGTTCTGGTTTGCCATGGGTCTTTCGCCCTGCAATACTTGGATCTGAACGCCCGGTTGATTGTCGCTGGCGGTGGAGAAGGTCTCTGATTTTTTGGTTGGAATTGTGGTATTGCTTTCTATGAGCTTTGTCATCACGCCACCCATGGTTTCGATGCCCAGGCTTAGCGGAGTAACGTCTAGTAAAAGCACATCCTTTACTTCACCGGTCAGGACGGCTCCCTGGATAGCTGCGCCTACCGCAACCACCTCATCCGGGTTTACGCCCTTATTGGGTTTTCTGCCGAAGAACCTTTCAACAATTTCCTGCACTTTCGGAATCCGGGTACTACCACCGACCAGGATCACTTCGTCTATTTTGGAAGCCGGGAGTCCCGCGTCTTTCAATGCCTGTTCGCAAGGCTTGAGACATCTTTCAAAAAGGCTGTCTGCCAACTGTTCAAATTTGGCCTTGGTGAGTTTTTTTACCAGGTGTTTGGGTACCCCGTCCACTGCGGTTACATAAGGCAGGTTGATTTCAGTTTCGGTGGAAGAAGACAATTCGATCTTTGCTTTTTCAGAAGCTTCCTTGAGCCTTTGAAGGGCCATGGGATCCTTTCTGAGATCCATATTTTCTTCTTTTTTGAACTCTTCTGCAAGCCAGTCCATAATGATCTTATCAAAATCATCCCCACCCAGATGGGTATCTCCATTGGTGGATTTAACTTCAAATACGCCATCTCCGAGTTCGAGGATGGATATATCGAATGTTCCGCCGCCCAGGTCAAACACGGCAATCTTTTCGTCTTTTCCGGCCTTATCCAATCCGTAGGCAAGGGCAGCAGCAGTAGGCTCATTCACAATACGCCGAACAATAAGGCCGGCGATTTCTCCTGCCTCTTTGGTAGCCTGACGCTGTGCATCATTAAAATAGGCAGGCACTGTAATAACCGCTTCCGTAACTTCCTGACCCAGGTAATCTTCTGCCGTTTTCTTCATCTTCTGAAGGATCATTGCGCTGATTTCCTGAGGGGTGTATTGGCGGCCGTCAATGTCAATACGGCAAGTATTATTGTCACCTTTAACCACCTTATAACTCCAATGGCTGATTTCATTGGTAACCTCATCAAAGTGGCGTCCCATAAAACGCTTGACCGACATGATGGTGTTAACCGGGTTGGTTATGGCCTGGCGCTTGGCAGGATCTCCTACCTTGCGTTCGCCATTCTTCAAGAAGGCCACTACGGAGGGCGTTGTTCTGCGTCCTTCGTCATTGGCAATGACCACCGGTTCGTTCCCTTCCATTACGGCAACACAGCTATTGGTGGTACCGAGGTCAATTCCGATAATTTTTCCCATATGATTGATTTACTTTAAGGTTAGTGATATAGATTCAACACTGAATGTCAATCATTATGCCATGCAGCCTGGAGTGTAAAAATGGCAGTAAACTACCTTTTAAAGGCTTCCGTTATGGCCAGAGAAATCAAATCTGCAGGCGACTTACCGCTGCCGGCGTCTTCCCAGGACCAAACTGTCAATGACTACAAGGACCGGCTGGTAGCTTACCTACCTACAGAGATCATAACGGCCTATGTGACCCTGAAAGGCCTGATCTGCTCCACGACATTATCCTTTTTCAGGTTCTTTTCCTGAAAGGCCTTCCGAATAAAAACAGGACGATATAAGGCCACGCAAATGGGTCCGAAAAAGATCCACCCGCTTTTACCCAAGCCATTTTATTTTTCCATGAAATCCTTTCTACACTCAGCCGCTGAAGCCAGGTTTTCCGGATCCTCTTTTCTGCCCCTGGATCAAAATGAACTTGCGGAACAGACTGAGGAAGGTTTTCTGCGTTGTGCCTGTGCCAGCGAAGGGTGTCTTCCACCCATTCATTGCCGAAATTACCTCCTTCCGTAAGGTGAACAATATCTATAGAAAAGATCACTGCAGCTTTATATTTTGCTGTTGCGTGAAACGAAAAATCTACGTCGTACAAATGAAATCCTTTCAGGAAAGTTTCATTGAAATGTGCGAATTGCCATACCTCTCTTCGAATGCAGATGAAAACGCCATCCACATTCACGACAGGTTCCAGCAACCCTCCGTTGGGATTGGAATAAAGATGTGATGTGTGATGGTTCTTATCCAGGTGAAAAA
>PLEB01000392.1 GCA_003136915.1 Chitinophagaceae bacterium | reverse complement strand
ATAAATTTTAAGGTGGATCAAGGATAAGGCGAATAAAAAATGCTCCCATTCTTATGAGAGCATTTTTTTATCGGAAAGCTTAGAATGGAAGATCGTCAACCGGGGCAGAGATCTCGCCCGGAGAAGGAATGCCTGACATACTTCCGGAGGAAGCCTGGCCTTGGTTTTCATTTCCGTACCCAGCACTATCATTCGTATTCCGGCTGCCGAGCAATTGAACACTCTGTACACGCAGTGTCAAAGAAACACCCTGCGTTCCATCCGTTTTCTGGTAGGTGCGCAAATCGGGTACACCTTCTGCATACACCTGCGTTCCTTTTTTCAGATAAGGAGCAATGGCGGTTTTGTCTGTCCAATATGCACAATCCACCCACACCGTTTTTTCCTTCTGATTTCCCTGAGCATCGCGGAACTTTTCCGTATTTGCCACATTGAAATTGATCACATTTTTACCATTCACAAGATTGGTCACACAATCTTTTCCGAGATTTCCGATGACTTGCAATTTGATCATAACTTAAAATTTAGCTGCGTACTTAAAATTGTTAGAAATGGCAATTTACAGGTTTTAGGGAGCTGAGAAAATACTATTTTGTGGGAATAAGTATCTTTGCTCCCATGAGCCGTAAAGGAAAAGTGCTTGTAGCGATGAGCGGGGGTATTGACAGTACCATTACCGCGCTGATGCTTCATGACCAGGGTTATGAAGTGATCGGCATTACAATGAAGACCTGGGATTATGCTACCTCAGGTTCTTCCAAAAAAGAAACAGGTTGCTGCAACCTGGATAGCTTTAACGATGCGCGCATGGCCGCAGTCCAGCACGGATTCCCACATTTTGTGCTCGATATCCGGGACGAATTCGGAACAGCAGTAATTGACAATTTCGTTGATGAATATCTTGCGGGCCGCACACCCAATCCCTGCGTGATGTGCAATACCCATATTAAGTGGAGGGCTCTTTTGAAGAGAGCCGACGCACTGGAATGCGATTTTATTGCTACCGGTCATTATGCTAACATACAACAGCATAGTAATGGCAGGTATTTTCTTAGCAAGGGAATTGATGAATTAAAGGATCAGAGTTATGTTCTCTGGGGTCTGCAGCAGGATTTGCTAAGCCGCACCCTGCTACCGCTCGGAAATTTCAGGAAAACCGGGATCCGGCAGATGGCGATGGATTATGGCTATCCCGAACTGGCGAGTAAAAGCGAAAGCTATGAGATTTGTTTTGTGCCTGATAATGACTACCGCAGTTTCCTGAAGAAAAAAAATCCTGAATTGGAATCTGTTGTTGAAGGTGGCAGCTTTGTTGACAGAAAAGGAAATATTATTGGGAAGCACCGCGGTTATCCATTTTATACGATTGGTCAGCGGAAAGGACTTGATATTGCGCTGGGCAGACCTGTGTATGTAACGGAAATCCATCCGGAAAATAATACCGTTGTGCTGGGAGATGAAAGCGATCTGGCTGGCCAAAGCCTACTGGTCGCTGAACTTAACCTCATGAAGTACGACTCGATTCCCGATGGTCTCGAAGTGCTCACTAAAATTCGTTATAAGGATAAAGGGACGCTCAGTAACCTGTTCCCCCGGGATAATCTGGTGCGTGTTCAATTCTACGAACCAGTTAAGAGCATTGCACCCGGACAAAGTGCAGTTTTCTATGAAGGGAACGATGTGATCGGTGGAGGGATTATTCGCGGTGCGGTCATTGGCTGATTGCAGTTGATGGTTGATGGTTGATGGTTGATGGACGATAGTCTCACCTGAAGGAATGCCTTCTCTTCATTTTCAAATTATCAAATTATCAAATTTCTAAATTGTCCAAAATTCATCAATACAACACAGATCTCCGCTGGACTGGCAATACCGGAAATGGAACGGAGAATTACCGGTCTTATGAAAGATCCTATACTATTTCAGTACATGGTAAACCTGAAATAGCTGGTTCTTCCGATCCGGCATTTCGNNTTCTTACATCTATGCGCTGTATCATCCGTGATCGTTCTGGGTTATTCGGATAACGCCGCCGGTACGATGGAAGAAGGAAACGACGGAAATGGAAGATTTACAGAAGTGATGCTGAAACCGCAGGTAATCGTGAAGGAGGCTTCCATGATTGAAAAAGCAAATGCGCTTCATGAAAAAGCGCATCATAATTGTTTTATTGCTAATAGTTGCAATTTCCCTGTTCGCCATGAAGCATACTGTACCGTCAACCATTCTTAGCATAAACCGGAATCGTCACCCATTCCTCCTCTTTCAATTCAAACATGGGATTGACCAGCCAGTTAACCATCATGCTGGCAATATTCCTGACAGGATTCACAGCTGTTCTGGTCGTATTTTCAAAATATTCCGCCGATTGCATTTTCAGTTTCACTGCAACCAGTTTTTTCTGCTTAAATGATTCTGCTAATTCCTGGAAGATCCGGGTCTGTGGCAATTCTGCTTCTGCGTGAACCAGGGTAGCTAATCCGCGCAATTTTAAATAAAAGCCCTTCCCTTTCTTAAAGAAATCCAGTTTGGCCGGCATTTCCGCATCGAAAGATTCTATTATCTGCGTAGGCTTCGGAATAATGAACCAGGCATTTCCTTCTTCGTCCACTTCTGCAATCTGTACGATATGCGTGGGAAGCTTTGACAAGGAACCGGTTTCAGAAACAAAAAGAGCGTTTTCCAGTTCCTTCATCTTTTCACCGAGTAACTGAACTGACATATCCTGTATCATGGTCGTTGAGTTTTCCCTTTTGTTTCAAGTCTTATACCAGTTGCCTGTATCATGATAATGAAGGAATTGGAACAGTGTCTGCCTCGTTATTGTTCCTTATTTGGGAGGATTTTTCCCATTAAAAAGTAAAAAGTAAAAAGTCAGGGCGCATTTTTGCTCTTATTTTTACTTTTTAATTTTTACTTTTAAATTT
>PLEB01000423.1 GCA_003136915.1 Chitinophagaceae bacterium | reverse complement strand
TTTTTAATACATCAATATGAAGCTGATCTATTTCCTTTTTCTCTCTCCGTTCCTTTTATTCATCTTATTTTCTTGTCATAAAAATACCATCCCTTATACTGAAAGTGGTAACTGGGTAACGAGATCCCAATTAAACGGCCCTGCAAGAAGTGAAGCAGTTGGCTTTACCATCGGCGATACTGCTTATCTGGGATCTGGTTGGGACGGCTTGAACACACGTTTCAGAGACTTCTGGAAATATGATGCAGTTAATGATAACTGGTCACAGGTTGCCAGCATGCCGGTCGGCACGGAAAGGAGTTCCGCAATTGCTTTCAGTGTGGGCGCAGACGCTTTCGTAGGCACCGGATACGATGGATTTAATTACCTCACCGATTTTTACGAATTTGATCCAATTGCGAATTCCTGGTCAAGAAAACCTGATTTTGCCGGAGGCGCGAGATATGAAGCAGTGGCTTTTGGCATTGGAAATTTTGGGTATGTGGGAACCGGTTTTGACGGAAGTAATGCACTTAAGGATTTCTTTCGATACGATCCTTCAGACAGTACCTGGGAGCCGATCGACTTCAGCGGAAACAAAAGATACGGAGCAGCTGTTATGGTTTATAACAATAAAGGTTATCTCGTAACAGGAATAAACAGTGGAACTGAAGTAAGCGATTTCTGGGTGTTTGATCCGAGTCTGAGCGCCAATAACTGGAAGGAGCTTAATCATATTACCAATTACAGCACCGAAACTTTTGATGACGGCTACACCAATATCATAAGAAACAATGCGGCTGCATTTGTTATTGGAGACAAGGGATATATATCATGCGGAGAAAATGGTGTTGCTTACACATTTACCTGGGAATATGATTTCGCTAATGATCTGTGGACTGAAAAATCACCATTTGAAGGACCAGCAACAACGGGTCCTGTCGGATTTAATGTACTTGGCCGGGGATTTGTTGCTACTGGTAGAAGCGGACCAGGTCAGTCAGCCGCTTCTGACTTTCTCCGCGAATTCCAGCCGAATGTTGTGCTGAATCCAAATGACAATTAGCAAGAAGAAATACATCCTACTTACATTCACCGCGCTTCTGATTTGCAGCGCGGTGATTTTTTATGTGCGGCATCGTCGCGCATGGCAAAGGGATCACGAGGATAAAATATTCCTGAACGCCGTTCCTTTTCAAACCCTGTACGGATGGGGATATGATATTATGGCCGATAACAAAATCCATATTCATCAGGAATTCATTCCTGGTATTACAGGAAAACAGGGTTTTAGAAGTCGTGAAGATGCATTGCTGGTGGGTCGGAAAGTTATTCAGAAAATCATTAATAATCAGATGCCGACGATATCAGAGAAAGACCTGGAAGAGCTGGGCATATTGAAAAAATAAAAGAAAAGCCGCCCCTGGTTATTGGAGCGGCTTTATCAATTCGTTAAACCGGGTAGTCAAAGCGTAAACATGCTCATGATGGTTAGGGTTTAGGATTAAAGGTCCGGGTTTTTACGATACTGGTTTCTTGGTTTTCATCAGGATGGATCTTCAAACACTGTTTGGATTTTCAAAGGATCGGTCGGATTGGTTTTTCGGATTCGGATCTGGTTTCTAGGATCGGGGTTCTGATTAAGGGTTCTTTTAAGGGTTGGATTCGGTTTGGTTTTTCAGGATTCGGTTTGGTTCTTCAGGATCTAGGATTTTTCTAAGGTTAGGGTTTAGGGGTTCAATTTCGTTTTCATAGGATGTTATCGACGCGTTGACATAACAAAGATGCTCCGCATTGACTCCATTTTATAACTTATTCGACAAAGGGTGTCAAACCTTCGATTTTCAGGTCAAAATAGCCGATTAAGCGAAAATCCTCATTGCCGATTCCCCATTCCTCAATACTTTTGCCCCTCGATAAATGCAAATAAATGAGACAGATCGCTTTCCGGGAAGCTTTGCGTGAGGCCTTGAGCGAAGAGATGCGTCGCGACGACCGTGTTTTTCTGATGGGAGAGGAAGTGGCTGAATACAATGGCGCTTATAAGGTAAGCCAGGGTATGCTGGATGAATTCGGCCCTAAGCGGGTTATAGATACACCCATTTCCGAGCTTGGTTTTACAGCTATTGGCGTTGGGGCTGCTCAAAACGGCCTGCGCCCGGTGCTGGAATTCATGACTTGGAACTTCGCTAACCTCGCCCTGGATCAGATCCTGAATACGGCATCTAAAATGCTGGCCATGAGCGGCGGACAGATAAGCTGTCCCATCGTTTTCCGGGGACCCAGCGGGTCGGCAGGGCAGCTTGGCGCCCAGCATTCTACCGCTTATGAAAGTTATTATGCCAATATTCCCGGGCTGAAAGTGGTTTCTCCCAGCAATGGATATGATGCCAAAGGTCTTCTTAAACAGGCTATCCGCTATGAGGAGGATCCTGTGATTTTTATGGAAAGCGAAGTGATGTATGGCGATAAAATGGAAATACCTGAAGAAGAATATTACATCGAACTTGGTAAGGCGGCCGTCAAAAAGGAAGGAAAGGATGTGACCATTGTTTCCTATAATAAAATGGTAAAGATTGCACTCGGTGCGGCAGCTGAACTGGAAAAGGAACAAATCAGTGCCGAGGTCATTGATCTGCGAACCATCCGACCCCTTGATTGGAAAACAATTCTCGAAAGCGTGAAGAAAACAAACCGCCTGGTTATTGTTGAAGAACAGTGGCCTTTTGCTTCCATCTCTTCTGAAATTGCGTACACAATCCAGAAAGAGGGATTTGATTACCTCGATGCACCGATTCGCCGGATCACCTCTGCCGATGCCCCGCTTCATTATGCTGCCAACCTGGTTGCCGCAGCTATGCCTTCTGTGGAAAAAACAGTAAAGCTGGTCAAGGAAGTGATGTATCTGAATAAATAATTGCTGATTTTTTAAAGCTGCCATTAAATCAAATGAAATCTGCCTGCTCTTTCCTCCTTTGTTTTTCCCTTGCGCTCTTATTACGCGCACAAACAAATTATCAGCCCGGCGCCGAAAACCTGGCCGCACGAAATTGGTTCGACAGTGCCCGTTTTGGGCTGTTCATCCACTGGGGTGCATTCAGTGTTATGGGAAGCGGTGAATGGGTAATGAATGATCGCAACATTACGGTTCCCGAATACCATCGCCTACAAACTATCTTTAATCCGGTTCGATTTGACGCAGAAAAATGGGTTTCTGCTGCCAAACGCGCCGGCATGCAATACATTACCCTCATCACCCGTCACCATGATGGATTTAGCGATTGGGATACAAAGCAATCGGAGTGGAAGATCACGAATACTGACTGGAAACAGGATGCCGTAAAGCTCATGGCAGATGAATGTCATAGGCAGGGTATTAAATTATTTGTTTACTACTCTTTGCTGGACTGGTCCCGCAGCGATTATCAATACGAGACCGGCAGGACCGGTCATGGCACTGGAAGAACAAAGAAACGCGACTGGAATAGTTATATCCGGTTCATGGAGGCGCAATTGACCGAACTGCTTACGAATTACGGTCCGATCGCCGGCGTATGGTTCGACGGATACTGGGACCAGCTTTCCAACGAAAAAGACAAGCACCTGCAACCGAATGTTGACTGGCACCTTCCCGAAATCTACCAGCTTATTCACCGGCTGCAGCCCGCCTGCCTGATCGGTAATAATCATCACCTCAGT
>PLEB01000337.1 GCA_003136915.1 Chitinophagaceae bacterium | reverse complement strand
GAGGGGGAATAATTTGAAAATTATCTAATTTTCAAATTATTCCCCCTCAACCTCAATCAGGGAAACCTTACTATTTCCCACTTTCAACCGGTATTCCACTCCGCATTTCAGCGCGAGGTTTTCCGTTTCATGTCCCACAGGAAAGCCGTAACAAACGGGATAATCAAATTCATCAAGCACATCACGGATGATTTCATAGGCATTCTTTCCAAAGGGCCGCTCCGTATCTTTACAATCTGTAAAGCTGCCGATAATAATGCCCTCCGGTTTATGAAGTTTTCCGGCCCGCTTTAGCTGATAAAGCATCCGGTCAATATTATATAGATATTCGCCAATGTCTTCCAGAAAGAGCAGACAACCTTTGGTTTTAAAATCAGATGAACCTCCTACCGCGTGCGCGAGCAGTGTCAGGTTACCGCCGACGAGTATGCCTCTTACCTCAGCTTTGCGGTTGAAAGGATGTGTTTCGCAAGTATAGGAAATCGGTTTACCCTTAAGCAACTCATAAATTGAATGCGTGTATTTATTAGGATCAGCGGTCTCATTAAATGCTCCTGCCATCGGAGAATGTGCGGTGGCAATATCATAGTTAGCATAAATATGGGCGTGCAGCAGCGTAATATCGCTGTAACCCAGGATCCATTTTGGTGATTTGCGAAACCGCTTAAAGCTTATCTCCTCTATAATTCGTCCGATACCATATCCGCCACGACCAAACAGGATGGCCTTTACTTCTTCATCATCCAACATGGACTGCAGGTCATCCAGGCGCTCTTTATCAGTCCCGGAAAAATAGTTGTCAGAATACCCGCCGACGGTGCTGCCCGTTCTTACCTTAAATCCCCATTCAATGAGGGTGGCCGTGCAGCGGGCCGTGTTTTCGGCCGACATATATCCGGCGGGGCAAACAATCCCGATCGTATCTCCGGCTGATAAATAAGGAGGGACTAGAGCCATATCAGATTTCTTTAAAAATGACTTCCTGATCGCTGATGGTCAACTGGTGCCTGACTCCGCACTTCAGTGCAAAATTGGGTTTCTGGTGGCCGACCGGAAAATTAAAACATACCGGGTAATGATAAGAATTCACATGCTCGTGTACAATATTATAAATGCTTTTTCCAAATTCATCTCCGGGATCATCGGGTTTTACTTTAAAACCGCCGATGATGAGAGCGGCCAGTTTATCCAGTTTCCCCGTTCTCCTGAGATTATAAAACATCCTGTCGATGCTGTACAAATATTCATCCACCTCTTCCAAAAAAAGGATCATGCCCTCGGTGTGTAAATCGGATGCCGTTCCTGCCAGGGTTTCAATGGTCTTTAGGTTCCCGCCGGTAAGTAATCCGGAACCCGTGCCGTTTCGGTTACCCGGGTCCGCAACGATCGGGTATTCCACCCGGTTACCTGTCAGGGCCGTCCGTATGGAAACAATACTTCTTAACTGATCGGGTTCGGCCTCATTCAGACGGTAAGGAAAACTATTGCACATTTTAGAATGAATGGAAGCAATCCGGAAATTATGATTGAGGTGCGCGTGGATCACGGTAATATCACTGAAGCCCATGATCCATTTTGGTTTGCGCACAAATTTTGTGAAATCCAGCTGATCAATGATTCGGATGCACCCATATCCGCCACGGGCACATAGGATCGCCTTCAGGGACGGATCATCCAGCATCTGCTGAAAATCGGCAGTCCGGTCTTCATCAGATCCTCCGAAAGTAAAATCGCGCTCACCCACGGTGCTCCCTAAGCGCAGTTTAAATCCCCAGCTTTGGATAGTCTCGAGCGCCGGCTCCAGTTCGGCAGCATCCATATGACCGGCGGGACAGGTTATGCCTATTTCGTCTCCCGGTTTCAGATAGGGTGGAATACTGAAAACGTCTTCTGAAGGCTTCGGGGAAAGGATCTCCCCGAGAAACGGACGAAAGGAAATGACGGGGATCAGGGGGCCGGCCATCAGAGAAGTGAGAAAATGTTTACGCTTCATCAATTAAAGTTAACGGATGAAGCGGAATTGCCAAGGATGGCTGGTCAGTCCCGGCCAAATGATGATCCGCTTCATGCAATAGGATAGAAAACGGGACAATGGATTTGAATTGGTATTTTTGTGCTCTTTGCGGTGCCCAGGCGGCACGGCCTTCATGAACTATGAAAGAATACAACCGGATACTTGTTACTGCAGCCCTTCCCTATGCAAACGGACCCATTCATATCGGTCACCTTGCGGGTTGCTATATCCCTGCGGATATCTATACCCGGTATGAACGTGCCCGGAAGAAAGATATCCTTTTTGTCGGCGGGAGCGATGAACACGGTGTTCCGATTACGATCCGGGCAATGAAAGAAGGGATATCGCCACAGGAAGTAGTGGATAAATATCACGCGCTCATCAAGGAAAGTTTTGAGAAGATGAAAATTTCATTCGACATCTACTCCAGAACCAGCAATCCCGTTCACCACAAAACAGCCTCCGATTTTTTCAAGACCCTGTACGATGAGCAGATCTTTGAAGAAAAAGAAACAGAACAATATTATGATGAAAAGGCAAAGACATTTCTGGCTGATCGTTATATCACGGGCACCTGCCCCATTTGCGGAAACCCGAATGCCTTTGGCGACCAATGCGAAAGATGCGGTTCTTCATTAAGCCCCGAACAACTGATTAACCCAAGAAGTACCCTGAGCGATGCAGTTCCTGTTAAAAGAAAAACCAGGCACTGGTATTTCCCATTGCAGAAATATGAAATCTTCCTGAAGGAGTGGATCCTCGAAGGCCATAAGGAATGGAAAAATAATGTATACGGCCAGTGTAAGAGCTGGCTCGATAGCGGCTTACAGAGCCGCGCGATGACGCGCGACAGTAACTGGGGTATAAAGGTGCCCCTGCCGGATGCAGAAGGCAAAGTGCTTTACGTTTGGTTTGATGCGCCTATCGGATACATCTCCGCAACAAAGGAATTGACTCCCAGATGGGCAGATTACTGGTGCCAGACCGATACCAAGCTTGTACATTTCATTGGAAAAGATAATATCGTTTTTCATTGTATCATATTTCCGGCCATGCTGAAAGCACATGGCCATTTTGTATTGCCAGACAATGTGCCGGCAAATGAATTCCTGAATATCGAAGGAGAAAAAGTATCCACCAGCCGTAACTGGGCCGTTTGGGTTGATGAATACATCCGTGACTTCCCCGGATGTGAAGACGTATTGCGATATGTACTTTGCGCCAACGCGCCCGAAACAAAAGACAATGACTTTACGTGGAAAGATTTCCAGGACAGAAATAACAGTGAACTCGTTTCTATCCTGGGAAATTTTGTGAACCGGACTTTTGTGCTTATCCATAAACTTTGCGTGGGCAAAGTGCCGGTTTGGCATGAAGCAGCAATGGATAAAACGGATGTGGAACTGGTGCGTCAGATCCGCGAGACAAAAGCTGCCGTGGAGGGGCTGCTCGATCAATATAAATTCCGGGACGCCCTCTTCGCAATCATAGATCTCGCAAGGAAAGGAAATAAATACCTGCAGGATAAGGAACCCTGGAAAAAAACAGGCAAGGAAACCACTACATCGGAAAATAGAGAGTTGATAGATAATTGTCTCTATCTGTGCCTCCAGCTTACTGCCAACCTTGCCATTCTGATCAATCCTTTTCTTCCGATCACTGCAAAAAAAATGCTGCATATGATGAAAGTGGTTGACCGCATACTGGAATGGGAAAATGCCGGAAAAACTGACCTCCTGAAAAGCGGATACCGTCTGCGTGCGCCGGAATTGCTTTTCAGAAAAATCGAGGATACAGAAATTCAGATACAAATGGAAAAACTACACCGGAATTCGATTAAACCCAACAACAGTGAACCGGCCGCTGCCCCGGTTTCTCCGGCCGAAAAAAAACCAGAAATCCAGTATGAGGATTTCGCGAAACTGGATCTGAGGACCGGCATCATCACCCAGGCGGAAAAAGTTCCCAAGGCGGATAAACTGGTTAAGCTTGAAGTGGATCTCGGCTATGAAAAACGGACGATCGTATCTGGCATCGCCCTGCATTTCGATCCGGCGGCCATCATTGGAAAACAAGTGATCCTGGTAGCTAATCTCGCTCCCCGTAAAATGAAAGGTATTGAGAGCAATGGGATGATCCTGATGGCAGAAGATGAGAATGGAAAACTGATCTTTATTGCTCCGGATGAAAAAATAAATCCAGGTTCAAACGTCTCTTAATTCATTAATGGCCAGCTTATGAAAAGAATCATAAAAAAAGTTGCCGTATTGGGAAGCGGGGTCATGGGTTCCCGGATAGCCTGTCTTTTTGCCGGAACGGGCGTACAGGTATTGCTGTTAGACCGGGTGCCCACGGAATTGAATGAAGCGGAGCAGGCAAAAAGACTTTCTCTCGATCATCCCGCAGTAAAAAACCGTATCGTCAATGAGGCACTGACTGCTGCGGTTAAATCAAACCCTTCGCCGGTATACACGCAGGAATCGGTTAAGCGGATTTCGACCGGCAATTTCACGGATAATATGAAGGATCTCGCGGGATATGACTGGATCATTGAAGTAGTTGTAGAACGCCTGGATGTGAAAGCCGGCATATTCACGGAAGTGGAGAAATTCCGCAAACCCGGAACCCTGGTCAGTTCCAATACTTCAGGCATTCCTATTCACCTCATGGCAGCTGGCAGATCGGATGATTTTAAGAAACATTTCTGTGGAACACATTTTTTTAATCCTCCGCGTTACCTGCGCCTGCTGGAGGTTATTCCGACCAAGGATACCGATCCGGACCTGGTGGAATTCCTGCTGCACTACGGTGATCTCCACCTCGGGAAAACCACTGTGCTTTGTAAGGACACGCCGGCCTTT
>PLEB01000391.1 GCA_003136915.1 Chitinophagaceae bacterium | reverse complement strand
TATCTTCTTTCCAAATCAGAACCACACAGAGAAAATCTCCGGGATGATTATAACAAGATCGCCCAGCGTGCCCTTGAAGAAAAAAGAAATAACGTCCTTCAAAAATGGTTTCAGGCGAGGATCACTACCTACTATATCATGATCGATAAGGATTACCAATATTGCCCCAACCTGTCAAAATGGGAGACCAAGCAGTTCGCATCAGCCAAATAACTAAGTGTAAACCCTTAGTACCCCTAAAAAACCGGCGTTGACAGTTTCATTTTCATTCCACTTACAGTATATTACAAATAATAAATAAGAGCGTTTCTTAATGGAACGNNCCGGATGTGGTGCTGATGGACATCAACATGGCGCCTTTTTCCGGAATGGAAGCTACCCGGAGAATAAGGGAAGAATGGCCTCAATCAAAAATTATCGGTGTTACCATGCATTCTCAGCCTTCCTATGCAAGAAAAATGATGCAGATCGGCGCCAGTGGTTATGTGACGAAAAATTCTTCCCGGGAAGAAATGATGGAAGCCATCATGGAAGTTCATCAGGGAAATAAGTATGTCTGCAACGAAATCAAGGATATGCTCACAGACCAAACTACCAAAAAACCCGGTGGGTTAGCCAGTATTAACTCTCTGACAGAGAGAGAGATGGAGGTCATCAACCTGATCAAAAAAGGTTGTTCTTCAAAGGAAATATCCAAGAGCCTGGCCATTTCACTGAAAACAGTAGAAGCTCATCGTCATAATATTCTTAAAAAGCTCAATCTTAGGAATTCAGCATCCCTGGTGAACTTTATGAATACACGTACAACCTATATCTAGTCCTGTTTTCTCTTTCTCTTAATTGAATTACCTTTGCGCTTCATTTTCTTCCATGAGCGATGAAATCAAACATGAATGCGGACTGGCATTCATCCGGCTTCGCAAACCTTTCTCTCATTATCTCCAAAAATATGGTACGGCATTGTATGGCTTAAATAAGCTTTACCTGCTTATGGAAAAACAGCACAACCGCGGCCAGGATGGTGCGGGCGTAGCTTCTGTAAAACTTGATGTAGAACCAGGGTACCCTTACCTGCACCGTCTCCGGAGTAATAATAATCAACCCATCGCTGATATTTTTTCAAAAATTCATGAAGAGGTGAATGATCTGGAAAAATATCAACCTGATATCACGAGGCATCCCGGATTACTGAAAGGCCATATTTCTATGATGGGTGAGTTGCTTATGGGCCACCTTCGATATGGCACGCAGGGAAGGAATAACGTAGAGTTTTGCCATCCTTTTATCAAAAGGGATAATATTCCGGCACGTAACCTGGCGCTAGCCGGTAATTTCAATCTGGTCAATAAAGATGAATTATTCGCACTGATCAATATTGAGCCCGGCGAATTTCAGAAGCAAAGTGATCTGGCCGCCATGATGGAGGTGATTCACCATTTCATTACGCTGGCAGATGATGCTTCGCCGGAAGCACTCGATGTAAAGAGTGTGCTCAAAAAAGCGCTGCCTTTATTTGATGGTGGTTTTACAGTAGGGGGACTCATCGGAAACGGGGATGGCTTTGTATTCCGTGATGCCCATGGAATTCGCCCTGCTTATTATTATGTAAGTGAGGACGTTATTGTAGCAGCTTCAGAACGCTCTGCCATACGTACCGTTTTCAACGTGGGTGAAAATGAAGTGCATGAACTCATGCCGGGAAATGCTCTTATTGTAAAATCCAGCGGCAAGTACAGTATTGACCAGATCCTTGAGCCTCTTGAGCGCAGAGCATGTAGTTTTGAACGAATTTATTTTTCACGCGGCAGTGATGAAAAGATCTATCGTGAAAGGATTGCACTGGGATACAACCTGAGCGAACAGATACTCAACGCTATTAACCAGGACCTGAAAAACAGTATTTTTTCTTTTATTCCCAATACTGCTGAAGTCGCTTTTTACGGATTGTGGAAAGGACTGGACGATTATTTAAAAAAAGTGATGATCCAGCGGATTCTTTCGTGGGGAAATGAAGTGACAGAAGAGAAACTCTCCCAAATGATCAACCGGAAAATCCGGATTGAAAAAATAGCCATTAAGGACGTGAAGATGCGCACTTTCATTACCGCAGATGTCAGTCGCAATGAAATGGTACAGCATGTATATGATATTACTTACGGCACGGTGCAAAAAGGAGTGGACACCCTTGTGGTAATAGACGATTCCATCGTTCGCGGAACAACGCTCCGTGAAAGTATTGTAAGAATGCTGGCGCGCCTGGAGCCTAAAAAAATAATTATTGTTTCTTCTGCGCCGCAGATTCGCTATCCGGATTGTTACGGGATTGATATGAGCAAGCTAAAAGATTTCATCGCATTCCGGGCTGCTATTGAATTGATGAAGGAAAGAGGAAAAGAAAAATGTCTCGCAGAATTATATGAGCATTGCAGGGAGCTCGAAAGATTGGGTCAGTTGCACACAGAAAATATCGTTCGCCAGGTTTATAAACCTTTTACTACACAGGAGATCTCAGACAAAATCGCAGAACTGATCACACCACCGGAAATAAACACACCTGTCCAGGTGATCTATCAGACCATTGAATCCCTGCACGCGGCATGCCCCACAAATACCGGAGACTGGTACTTCACCGGTAACTACCCTACCGCAGGCGGTAACCGCGTAGTGAATAAAGCATTCATCAATTACATGGAAGGAAAGAATGTGAGAGGGTATTAGGAGGAATGGTTGACGGTTGACGGTTGATGGTTGACGGAAGAGCGTGAAAATCTTTCAGGCTTATGATTAGTAACAAGTGCTTTACATAATCAATCCAAGAAATAATAACAGGAAGCAGATCGCAATACACGATCTTCTGTCAACCGTCAACTGTCAACTGTCAANNCATTTCCAATACTCAACAAAAAAGGCTCCGCAAGCGGAGCCTTTAAAATTGATTCTTAAAAAATCTTATGCTTTTTTCTCCAGGAGTTTGAAGAACTGATCCAACAATGGAAGGATTACAATTCTTGTGCGGCGGTTGGCGGCACGGCCTTCGCGGGAATCATTGCCAGCAACGGGCATAAATTCACCACGACCTGCGGCGATCATTTTTACGGGTGGAATATTATACTTGTGTTGCAGGACATGTATCACAGAAACGGCGCGACTAACGCTCAGATCCCAATTGTCCATTCCCTTTCCTTTGTAAGGAACATTATCTGTATTGCCTTCTACCATAAATTCAATGTCTGGCTGATTCTTCAGCACATTGGCAACTTTTCCAAGCACGTTCTGTGCTCCTTTGGAAACATTTGAACTCCCGGTTTTGAACAGTAATTTGTCGGAGATGTCAATAAATACAACTCCCCTGTCGATTTTGATATTTATATCAGAATCGGCCATATCTGCGGTGGCGCCTTTCAGGTTCATTACGAGCGCCATGTTAAGCGAATCTTTTCGGGCCATGGCCGTTTGAAGATCACGAATGTAAGCATCCTTGGCTCCAATGTTTTCCAGAGATTTTCTGATGCTTTCAGCCTGAGAACTGGAGATTACAGAAAGATCTTCGAGTTGTTTCAGGGCCTGTGTATTATTGTCCTTCAGGAAGGCAACCTGTTTATTCAGATCGTCAATCTGCCCCTGAAGAGCTCCTTTTTGCTTTGTGAGGTCTGCTGTTTGATCATTACAATTCTTCAGGTCTCCCTGGAGTTTTGAATACTCATTCATTAATGAATCAAAGCGGGCCTGAGCTTTTGCCTGAGCAGCTTTGAATTTCTTGTTGCTCACGCAGGAAAAGAGCAGCAATGAGGAAAATGCGAGAAGTAGAACGTGCCTAAGCTTCATAAGAATCATTTTAATTGAGAGTTAAAGAATAAATCCATACGCCTTTGAAAATATAATATCGCAATAGCAATTGTTGTACCAATCCGGTGGCAGCGCGAAGTTTATTTAACAATAATGTGTTTTCATGGAAAACTTAGCCGTAAAACATAAGGTAAGGCAGGAATCAGGTATTAAACAGGGAGTAGGATAACCCTTTAATTTTGCACGAAGATATGTGAAAAATGAAAAATTAACGCCTTCAATCCTTGAATATTTTTATTTGAGTGGCCTGCACAAAGTATTGAAATACCTTAGCTTTAATTCCCAAACGCATTTTTAATGACAAATTCCTTTTCCCGCGCCGTGCTGATCGTTTGCGCATTTTCCTCCTGTAAACTCATGAATACGAACCGCTCCGGACCTGATAACCAAAGGCTGGCCATTGTATTGAATAACTACTACGAAGACAGGGAAAAACTTTATCCCATAGAAGCTACACAAAACGGCGATAACCGATACAATGACAAGCTTCCGGTAGACTTTACCGATAGTTATCTGGATACGCTGCGTAATTTCTACAGCGGGTATAAGAACAAAATCAATCAGTTCGATCGGGATAAACTCAACCAAAACGATCAGATCAGCTTCGATATTTTCAAAAGAGAGATGGAAATGAGCATCGAAGGCATTGACTTGCATTTTTCTATCAACAATGTGACGATGCCCAATATCCAATACATGCCATTCAACCAGTTTGAAGGAACTCCCCTCTATCTGGGCCAAATGGGCAGTGGCACAGGCATTCAGCCCTTTAAAACAGTAGCGGATTATGACAATTGGATAAAGCGCGCCACCGCCTTCGGTGCATGGGCAGACAGCGCTATTGTATATTTCAGTAGGGGATTAGCAAACGGATATATTCTCCCCAGATACCTGGTAGTTAAGATGATTCCACAAATGGCAGACCTGGGCAGCGACGACGCAAATAAGAGTCTATTTTATGGTCCTGCAAACCACATACCTGACTCGTTTACTGCACAGGATAAAGCGCGGGTAACAGGGGATCTTGTTCACCTTATCAATGAAATACTTACGCCGGCTTATAAAAGGCTTGCCGTTTTCCTGCAAAAAGAATACCTACCGAAGTCCCGCGCCACTATTGGGTTTGATGACCTGCCGGATGGAAGTAAATTATACAATTACATGATCCGGTACTGGACGACGACCAATAAAACTCCTCAGGAAATTTATGAGACCGGACTCTCTGAAGTAAAACGGATACGCGGGGAAATGGAACTGACAAAAATAAAAACCGGTTTCAACGGAGATCTTCCTTCATTCTTTACTTTCATGAAAACGGATCCCCGCTTCATGCCCTTCAAAACGCCGGAAGAAGTATTGGATGCATTCAGGAAGATTCAAATGACAATTGATCCCAACCTGAAAAAACTTTTCGGTCGTACACCAAAAACGCGTTTTGAAATCCGTCAGACGGAGGCATTCCGCGCCGCCAGTGCGAGCGCGGAATATAACCAGGGTGCACCAGACGGTTCACGGCCCGGAATATTCTATGTACCCATTCTGGATGCAACGAAATTCAATATCACTTCCGGAATGGAATCATTATTTCTTCACGAAGCCATACCGGGCCATCACTATCAGATGTCCCTGCAAATGGAAGACACCCTTCTTCCTAAATTCAGAAGGTTCGCATGGTACGGTGCTTACGGAGAAGGTTGGGCGCTTTATTGCGAATCACTGGGCAAGGAGCTTGGTCTGTACACAGATCCTTACCAATATATGGGCGCTCTGGGAGATGAAATTCACCGCGCGGTCCGCCTGGTGGTTGACGTAGCAATGCATCAGAAAAAAATGACAAGGGAAGAAGCGATTAAATACATGATGGACAATGAAGCAATCAGCGAAGACGGAGCGACGGCAGAAATAGAAAGATATATAGCCATTCCTGCACAGGCATTAAGTTATAAAACAGGGGCAATGAAAATCCGCGAACTTAGGACCCGATACAGCGACGAACTTGGGCCGGATTTCAAAATAGCTGACTTCCATGATGCGGTGCTGCAAGATGGTTGCATGCCGCTGGACGTATTTGAAAGAAAAATGGATGCATGGGAAATGAGTCAATAAACGCAGAGTTTGCCATTTTCATAAATGGGCAGCACATTGGCAAGATCGGGTTCCAGGCAATAGCGAATATCTTTTTCAAAACCGTAATTCATCAACCGGTTATAATGCGAAGCATTATTTGATTTTATAAACCCATACATATCATGGGCGGCTTTTTTATATAATGTTTGGGCAATATGCGAAGCGTCGCAGGAAATCGAAAAATGCTCTTTTACACGCTCTACCAGGGCCCCTGCAAATAACAGGTCCTCGATATTCACCCGGTCCTTCCACGCGGCACAAGCCAATATTATATTATTTGTTTGATTGATCAGGTAATTGCTCACAGCAGTGAGATTAGCAAATGAACCTGTGATAATTTCGCGCGCACCTTTGTCCAGCGCCATATGCAGAAGGCGGGTTCCATTTGTTGTTGTTAGAACGAGGATCTTTCCTTCAATGAATTCGCGCGTATATTCCAAAGGAGAATTCCCGTGTAGCAGGCCCTCGGCAATTCTCCCGTCCCTTTCCCCCGCGGTAATGCAATTGATCTGCCGGCCAAGTTCTATACATTTTGCAACGCTATCCACCGGAATAATATACCTGGCTCCATTGTACAATGCCGTTGCAATGGTAGATGTTGCCCTCAGTACATCAATAATCACTACTGTAGCTTGCGCAGCATCATACAAATGCAAAAGGGCCGGCGACATACTGGTATGCAAGGAAGGTTTGGTATCGGCCATAATAAGAAAACAATTTCCCCTGAATGAAAATAATTCTTCGGTTGATTCTGAAAGCAGCAATCGTTCAGATCATGATAAGAAAGGAAGTTTGACAACAACAGCCTGCAAAAGTTTATCCCTTACCTGGATATAGACCCTGGAACCTAAATTAGAAAAAGTTTCACGCACATAACCCAGTCCGATGGCTTTACCCAATGAAGGCGACTGCGTGCCTGAGGTCACTTTGCCAATGATCTCGCCCGCATTATCCTTTATCTCATACGCCTGCCTTGGAATTCCCCTTTCCAGCATTTCAAATCCTACCAGCTTTTTTTTAAGGCCCTCTTTCTTCTGCAGCTCTATCGGCGCACGGCCGACAAAATCCTTACTGAATTTTGTAATCCATCCGAGTCCCGCCTGCAGGGGGGAAGTGCTGTCATCAATATCATTGCCATAAAGGCAATATCCCATTTCAAGTCTTAGCGTGTCCCTGGCCCCCAGCCCTGCGGGCTTTAGGCCCAGCGGCAAGCCGGCTTCAAAAATAGCATTCCAGATTCTATCAGCAGCACCCTGCTTGTCTTCAAAATAAATTTCCACACCGCCCGAGCCGGTATAACCCGTTGCGCTGATCATTACATTCTCCGTATCCGCAAATCTTCCTTTAACGAAATGATAATAGGGAAGGTTCATCATATCCATCCCAGTAAGGGGCTGAAGTATTTTGGTTGCATTGGGGCCCTGCACGGCAAGCAGGCAGGTTCTCTCTGAAATATCTTCCATTACTGCGCCGCTGCTGTTGTGGCTGATGATCCAATTCCAGTCTTTCTGAATATTGGAGGCATTCACCACGAGCATGTATAAATTATTTTCCTTGAGACAATAAACCAGCAGGTCATCCACAATGCCTCCCTCCGCATTAGGAAGGCAACTGTATTGGGCTTTACCATCCGTAATTTTAGCTGCATCATTCGAAGTAACGCGCTGGATAAGATCGAGGGCCTGGGGCCCTCTGATTAAGAACTCCCCCATATGACTAACGTCAAATATGCCGGCATTCGAACGGACCGCAAGATGCTCCTCATTAATTCCGGTATAGCTCACCGGCATGAGATATCCGGCAAATCCGGTCATTTTTGCACCAAGCTCAAGATGCTTTTTGGTAAATGCTGTATTTTTCATCTGAGCTGATACCATCTTCAGTAATTATCCGCGAAAATAAGGGAAAGTTGTTATGGTTATG
>PLEB01000304.1 GCA_003136915.1 Chitinophagaceae bacterium | reverse complement strand
CAATGATGGATTGTAGGTTCCGGGAAAAGCGTAGGTATGCATTACGGTATCTCCCGTGGTTCGCGTTTCCGAATTTCCATCACCAAAATTCCATACCCATTGCACCAGGGGAATTCCATCAGTTGCTTTTGAAGAATCGGTAAAAATTACCGGCGAGTGGTAACAGATTTTATCCTTTGCACCAAATGCAGCAACAGGGCCCGTGATATGGATTGGAATATAATTGCTGGTATCGAAGCAATTAAAATAAGCTGATTGAATGATCACGCGCACGCTATCCTTTCCCTGCAAAAGATTGGATAAGGAACCGGTATAGACATTTTTGATGCCCGTATTTCCTTTGGGCGGAATTAGCGTTCCGTCATTATACTGCCAGTTTACAATATGATAATACGTATTCGAACCNNAAAACGGCTGTAATTGATGCGGTATAAGCGCCATTCTGAGGGTAATGATGATTTCTAACCGGAACATAAACATAATTGGTATCATTGGGCGAGCCGTCGCCATAATTCCAGATGTATTCCGTTGCGCCGGGAGGCGTGTCTGCAATTGCAACTGTTAATCTGTCACTGTCGCAGTTGTAGGTGACGGTTTCGGCAGGAATCGGAGTTGTTTGTACAAAACGCGTGATCGTTGAAGTGTCGCTCTTACAACCGGGGCTCGATGCTATGAGTGTCATATTGTAATTCCCCGAATTTCCGTATTGATGCGTATGGACAATATTGTTATTGATATCAGAATTTCCATCTCCGTAGATCCAGGTGAACTTAGCTGAACTATCGTCGAGGTTCGTAAAAATCTCCAATTGGTTATTGGTACACGGCATCGAATCCAGCGCCGTAAAAATGGCATGCGGCTTAGGATAAACTATGATTGTATCCGGAGGAAAGGCTATTCCCGTACAACCATGATTGGTAGTAAAACTGAGATTGATGATATAGGTTCCGGGCAGCGAATACGTATGCGTGGGATTGGGACTCGTGGATACGGTTCCATCCCCAAACGACCAGTTAAATATGGAAATGGTATCCTGGGATATTGCACTGAAAGTTGCATTGACATCGGCACAATAGGTGGCGGAGGCTGTCAGTGTTGTATCCACGTGGATCGTCGCTGTTGGTTGGGCGGAATTTAATGTTTCCGTGACCGTGGAGCTGCAGCCACTGGCATTTGTCACTCTGAGGGAAGCTGTATAAATACCGCTGCTGGCATACAGAAAAGAAGGATCCTGCAAGGAAGATGTGTCATTTGGGTTGCCGGTGAAATTCCATAACCAGGAAACGGCAGACGAAGTGGTATCCGAAAAATTCACCAGCATGGGAGATTGGCAAGCCGCTCCTTTGTTAACTAAAAAAGGTCCGACGACCGGTGCTGCCGAAATAGAAATTGTTTTTGTGAACGAAACCGGGCAGCTTCCAAAATTTTGGGAAATCGTCACAGCATAATTTCCTGCTGAGGCGTAAGCGTGACTATAACTCAGACCTATGCCGCTTGTTCCGTCACCAAAATCCCACAGAGCCCCACCCGAAGGCGATGGTGCGCTGCTATCGTTAAAAAGAATTGAATTCCCGGCACAGCGTGCTGCTGCAGTTGTAAAATCAGGATTAAAATCTGCGGCATTGATATAGGCGGGTTTGGTAAGTGTTGCCGTACATCCGACTGCATTCGTTACGGTTAACCGAACAGTATAGATTCCTTTGCCTGCGTACTGATAAGATGGGTTGACGCTGGTGCTATTGCCTCCGTCACCAAAATTCCAGGAATATGTTAAGGGTCCTGTGCCCGAGGAGGTATTATTAAACAATATGGGATGGTTCAAACTGCAGACGGATGCCGAGTCAACGGAAAAAGCAGGAACCAGTGCAGGATAAACCGTGATTACATCGATCTTTTTCAGGGTATTGCTACAACCAAAGCTATTCCCCACCGTCAGGCTTACCGAATAAGTTCCAGGGAAAAGATAGGTATTGGAGACGGTGGGTGAACTGGTACTCATGGTGTTTCCATCTCCAAAATCCCAGAAATAGCTGGTGATTGTTCCATCTCCCGGCGATGCAATACCCGTAAAACTGGTTGTCAGGGGCGTGCAACCAACTGTGTTTGTAATTGAAAAATCAATAACCGGGCTCTTGTAGACGGTAATAGTGCTGGTCTTTGTTGAGGTTTGGGCGCCGTCTTTTACTGTAAGGCTAACAGTATATGTTTGTGGCGTAAAATAGGTAGCACCCACGGGTGTAAGTGGATCTGTCGTGCTGATGCCATTACCGTTCCCGAAATTCCAGATATAAGTTGCTCCGGCGCCGGCGCCCGTGCTGGAATTCTTGAAACTAACAGCAAGTGGGGAACATCCCGATGTTTTACTGGAAGTAAAATTCGCTGTGAGCTGGGCATTGGACACAATGCACAGGGTCAGCAAAGGAATTAATGCCAACAGCCTCAGAGGTAGTTTACCTGGAATAAGGTTCAAGGGCATTAAGCCTGGTTTTTACGGATATTGAATGTTTATTGGGCTAAGTTACCTAAGCCAATAATCAACGGAAAACCTCACTAAATATTTCAATTACAGAGTGTTTGGGGACTTATTTTGACCTGATTGGGGAGTTCCATCCGTTAATGGGGATATACATTGAAAATGCGGTTACGGGTAAACGAGAATTTTGCATTTCGGGGCGTTGGTGCAAGGCTGGCGACTGGCGCAGTACGGCTTGATCATGGCCAGTATGGAGGTTTTATGACGGACCCTCCTTTTAACCTGCAATCAACACAATCAGCGGTAGAGTAGAGAAATCCTGCACAAAATGGGGGTGCACAGCCGACGGGTATATAACTTCCGCCCTGAAAAACTGATGCAAGTTTGATTGGATCATTGGCAACCGTATCTATTATGCAATCCTCGTATCCGCTGAAAATAACCTGAGACTGGGGAAGCTGGGTGCTTCGGTCAATGAAAATTCTTTTTTCCGTTTCTGTGGTACAACCGACAAAACCAATCACCTGTTCATCCGGGTTTGAAATACAATGAAGATTACCAGATATCTCAGAAGGCTGCGCGTCAAAGATAGAACCGAGTTGCTCGGTATTTTTNNGGGAATTCATAAATCATATCTGAACCCAGTGTTGCAGAAGTACCAATTAAAATATCCGAAGAAATAAAAGAACTCCAGCATTTAAAGATCATGTCGCTATCCGGCCTGCTGATGACTGTCCCGCCGCCCACATATTCATAGCTTGAAGGATATCCGGATGTGTATTCCCATGTTTCTTCGTATTGCCACCGGTAATAGCCGGTATCGTTGGAGATATCATGGGTGCTGACATATATATTAACTCCTTCGGGGGTCAGCTTCCAGCTTACACTGTCGATCGGAGGTGTGACTATAGGTGAAGAGAAATCGGATGAGTATGCTTTACCGTCAGGAGTTGCAATTCTCAGTCTGTATTGTTCTGACGGATTCACGGGTATCTGACTGATTGCATATTGTCCGTTTCCCAGTTCTGAAAGCGGTAAAATGCTACCGTCCTGCATTTCCACACTTATCAGGGCGCCGGCTTGCGTAATAATCGCAGGAGAATCAAGTGAGGTTACCCGGCTCAAAGTTATATTTGTTGGTCCTGGACCAACATTTATATAGCCCTCTACAACCAGCGGGCCGTTGGCAACAGGTATATGATATGGAGAATTATATTTCTGTGTACAAGCAACCCAAATAATCAGTAGCAACAACCAACGGATTGCTTTCATATTTCAATTTTAGGACATGAAAATGTCTGGCTAAAAGTTACATCTTAATCCCGACTATCAATTAAAATGCATGAATACCTATCTAGTCATCTTTTTCCCGAATGTAAAAGAAGTTTCCAGGGCCGACACCCAAATTGTAGTCAAAAATGATCTGTAAGAACTGCAATTGATTAAACGCATCAAATGTATTTGGCGCCAAAGTTGAAAAAATTTGTTAAATTAGATACAATTAAAACGATTGCTATGAATACATCGTCCTCAAGCATCTCCAGGATTGGCATCGTTCTGTATGCCTTAGTGATTGGGTTCTTCGGAATCAATCATTTTTTAAACGGTACAGGTTTTCAAAATACGGTCCCTTCATTTATTCCCGGAGGGATATTCTGGGTTTATCTTACCGGAGCTGCATTAATAGCAGCTTCAATTTCTTTTTTATCAGGGAAGCTAACGAAATTGGCGGGATTGTTTTTAGCGGCGTTTCTGATCATTGTTGTGCTCACCGTTCATGTGCCTGCTCTGATGCACACTGCCGGAAACCCCACCGTAAGCATTGCCCTGACCAATTTAGTCAAAGACACAGGACTGGCTGCTGCAGCCCTGATGATTGCAGGTAAAGGAACTTGAAAGCGCCGGAATACATTTCCCGCAGTCCTTGGTCCGTCCTCCCACCGTCCAACCAATCTAACAAAGCTGCTTAGAATTTATACCTGACTAAGTTCAGATATACTCAAACGGACAATTCCTCAATTGACCCGTATTAAGATACCATTAATTTTGCTTTTGAGTAGTAAGGTATCTATGAACTAATTCATACTTTTCTATTGGATCAGAATGTGTCATCGGCGCAATTCCGATAAAAAGAAGATGAAACAAATAATTATTTCCTTTGCTTTCCTGCCTTCTGGCAAAGCTTGTAGATATTCATAAAAAATTAGAATATTAAGAAATGATCAGGATGGTTGTTTTTGACATGGCCGGCACTACAGTAAATGAGAATATGGTGGTTTACAAAACGCTCCATAAAGCCATAAATGAAGCTGGATTTGAATTTACGATGGAACAGGTATTGTCAGTAGGGGCTGGCAAAGAAAAAAAAGACGCCATAAAATCCATTTTGCGTGTATATGCTCAGAAAGAGGAGACTAAGTTGACAGACAGCATATATCAGAATTTTATTCTGTTACTGGAAAAAGCGTACAATACCCAGGACATTCTTCCCCAGGATAATGCAGAAGAACTATTTAGGGCGTTAAAGCAAAGAAATATTCTGGTCGTATTGAATACAGGTTACAATGAGAAGACAGCTCAATCGCTGATCAAAAAAATCGGATGGAAGAAAGGCGCGGAATTTGATGGCCTGGTTACCGCAACGGATGTGAAGAAAAGCCGGCCATGCCCCGATATGATATGGCTGGCCATGAAATTGTTTGGAATCAACGATGCCCATGAAGTGGTAAAAGTAGGCGATTCGATTATTGATATTGAAGAGGGCATAAATGCCGGATGCATCTTAAATGTGGGAATTACAACGGGAGCACATACACTACAGCAGCTTCGGTCCGCGAAACCGGATTACGTTATCAATAACCTCCTCGATTTATTGCCCTTAATAGACAAAGCATTTTTTTGTTAACTTCACGCACAATAACTCAAAGGCTTTTGTTGGAAACCCATTAGCCAGCAAATATTTTTTGAATCTAACAAATCTCTGAGCCAAACCATTGAGTTAAAGTAAGACCAATCTTGATTCGAATACGCATTGCAATATTACTGATTGCTGTAATCCTTAGTAAATTCAGTAATGCACAGACCAAAGTGATCATGGGTAGGGTATTGGATTCAACCACTCATGCCCCGTTGCAAAACGTTAGCATCGCTGTAAAAAACAGCCCGAAAGGGGGATTGACAGATGCAGAAGGTAAATTCTCCATTACGATTGGCAAGAATGATCAAAAAATTGCCTTTACATTCTCGGGTTATCATTCTTCAACAATTTCTCTGACGAACGCTCCTGTTCAGCAATTGACAATATTACTTTCGAAATCATACACCACGCTGGAAGGAGTTGTTGTTAATGCGAAAAAAGGAAGGTACCGGAATAAAAACAACCCTGCCGTTGAGCTCATCAGGCAGGTAATTGCAAATAAATCCAAAAACGGGGATGGGGCGTATCCCTATTCCTCTTACCAGGAATATGAAAAGATCCGGATATTCACAGACGGAGCCTGGGGTAAGATTACCCACAATTTTGTTTTGAAAAAGTTTCGATTCTTTTTTGAAAATGCCGATACCACAATTGTCCCTGGGAAATCACTCAATTCCATCTATCTGCAGGAAGTGCTTTCCCGCAATTATTATCGCAAGCAACCAGAAAAGAAGAAAAAGCTGATCCTGGCACGGAAGACTGTAGACTATGGGGAATTCGTTGACACGAGGGGAATAACGGGTGCATTGCATTATCTGTATAATGACATCAATATATATGACAATACGATTCTGGCTTTTACCATGCAATTTATCAGCCCGATCGCCAACACCGCACCTGATTTTTATATGTATTTTATCAGAGACACAATTGTAGAAAAAGGAGAAAAAATGGTGAAGCTTTATTTTACTCCCAGAAATCCCGAGGACCTGCTTTTCCGGGGCACCCTTTATATCACGCTGGATGGAAATTATGCTGTCAGGAGGGTCGAATTAGGCCTCGCGAAACATGCAAATTTGAATTATGTCCGGAATTTTGAGGGCAGTGAGGATTTTGTAAAAGGCCCGTTAGGACGCTATCATCTGGCTGAATCGGATATGCTTGCATTTCTTAGTCCTTTTCCAAAAAGTTCTGGTTTTTTTGGGGAGCGAAGGATAATCATTCAGCAATTCTCGGATACTACGCTGCCGGAGCAATCATTTCAAGGTCCTGCATTGGATAGCTTGCCTTTGTCGTCTCATCACCCGGATTCGTTCTGGACCGTAACCCGTCCTGTTCCCCTCAGTCCAACCGAGAGAAGAACGTACGCCAATACGGATAGTCTGTTAAGATTGCCCTCTTATAGGAGG
>PLEB01000076.1 GCA_003136915.1 Chitinophagaceae bacterium | reverse complement strand
GCAATCGCATGGAGAACCGGTAAAAGGATTTGCCACTGTATTCTTCGGACAATTTATTGTATTAATGGCCGACGAAACAGCAATCTCTGTCGGTGGGTGCAGCACGGATGCTTCGGTAAGATTAATAAAATCCATGGAATCCCGTTTTCAGGTAAACTTATTTGACCGCCAGTCTCTGGCATTCGTCGTCAAGGATAAAATCCAGTTGCTTCCTTACACACAATTAATTTATGCACTGGAAAATGGATTCTTAAACCCGGACACGCTTTATTTTAATAATACCATTCAAACAAAAGCCGATCTCGCTAATAACTGGATCATTCCGCTAAAAGAAAGCTGGTTGAAAAACCGGATTGTGTTTAAGCAATTGGCAGATTAATGCAAGCTTACTGTTTTGTAAGTACTGAATTCAAAGTTGCTGCAAGATGAACTGTTATGGGAATCCCATAAGAAGAATTGGTTGAGTCTTTCACGATCGTGGTGATCAAATGGAGTGTATTTCCGCTTAGACTATATTTTGCACCGGATGCGGAAGATGAACCCGGAACCCCGAAAGGTCCTCCTCCCGGAAAAGACAAAGAATCCGTTCCGACCTGATTATAAGAAGCTGTAACACTGCTTGGCGGAACAGAAAAAATCAAGGGATATACCGTGGAATCCATCAGTGTTCCATTCTGGTAGTTAAATGCCGTAGCGTTGGTGGAAACAGCATAAGCAATACTATCACCGGCCATCGCTGAAGGCGTAATAACAACGGTCCCTTTATTATTTAAGGTTGTATACTGTGAAATGGTAACGGTCTTGTACACAATCCCTCCATCCGTATATTGGTTATCACTTTCTGTTTGTGCAGTCATGGATGTAAATATCCAGTTTCCCACCAGATTATTTGATGATGTATTGTTGTCTTTCTTACAGGAAATAATGAGACAAAAAAAAAGGCCAATGGAAACCGGAAGCAGATTTCTTTTCATGAAATCAGGTTTTGGATATATGAAGACGAATTTACAGCTTTGTCATTGCCGAAAAACCCAGCCTTTGGCAATTAATTTCATAATTGAATAATTATATGTCCATAAATGGTAAATACGACTATTTTAATAAGCTGGTTACTTGTTAGACAGAATAAAGGATTGGTTGCATGATGACCCAACCCGGACTTTTTTTATTCCTCTTATGCTTAACTTAGCGCCAATCGCTGGATTGGCATCCGGTTCAAAAGCGGAAGTAGCTCACCTGGTAGAGCGACAGCTTCCCAAGCTGTAGGTAGCGGGTTCGAGTCCCGTCTTCCGCTCTACATGCCTCTCTCCTGTCATCCTGTCATTTCTCCTTTCTTTTATTTATTTTTGCAGTCCGCAAGGGATGAACCGATCATGGAAGTATTAACCGCCAGAATGCACGATGAAAAAATACAGGGCAGCGCCTATGTACAGGGTTCAGCCATTCCCGGTTCATCCGCCAGAAAGTTTTATATAGAAAGCTACGGCTGCGCCATGAATTTCGCCGACAGCGAAATCGTGGCTTCCATTCTGGGAGGAAGCGGATTTATCGCTACGGCCGACTTCCGGGAGGCCGATGTTGTTCTCATTAATACCTGTTCAATCCGTGAAAAAGCAGAGCAGACCATACGCAGCAGGCTACACATTTTCCGGCAGGCAAAGAGATTGAATTCCGGAATGCTCATCGGGGTATTGGGTTGTATGGCAGAAAGACTGAAAGCAAAACTCTTAGAAGAGGAAAAGCTGGTTGATCTGGTGGTTGGGCCTGACGGATACCGGACGTTACCGGTATTGATTGAAGCTGCAGAAGAAGGTCAAAAATCCGTTAACGTCCTGCTCAGCCGGGAAGAAACCTACGCAGATATCTCGCCCGTGAGGATCAATAGTAACGGCGTTAATGCTTTCGTAAGCATCATGCGGGGCTGCAACAATATGTGTTCCTTTTGTGTAGTGCCTTTTACGCGGGGCAGGGAGAGAAGTCGCGATGCGGGCTCCATTATTCGTGAGTGTTCCGGCTTGTTTGAGGAAGGGTATCGGGAAGTCACCCTACTCGGTCAAAATGTAGACAGCTATCACTGGTATTCAGAAAAAGGAGGAGATGTTACATTTGCAATGCTTTTGGAACAGGTTGCCTGCATTTCACCGGAATTGAGGGTCAGGTTTTCCACTTCCCATCCGAAAGACATTACGGATGAAGTATTGTTCGTCATTGACGGGCACGAAAATATCTGTAATTACGTGCATCTTCCGGTGCAAAGCGGATCTAACCGGATACTACAGCTCATGAACAGAACCTACACCCGGGAATGGTATCTGGCCAGGATCAGGAGGATCCGCGAAATCGTTCCAGATTGCGGGATCAGTTCCGATATAATTTCAGGGTTTTGTACGGAGACGGAGGATGATCATCAGGAAACACTATCCCTCATGCATGAGGCAAGATTCGATATGAGTTACACGTATTTTTACAGTGAGCGCCCCGGTACACTTGCTGCGAGAAGGTACGCTGATGATATTCCTGAGACAGAGAAAAAAAGAAGACTGGATGAAATCGTGAAGTTTCAGAACAGGATGTCCCGGTCGAGCAACCTGAAAGATATTGGCAGTATCTCCAAGGTACTGATCGAAGGGGATTCAAAAAAAAGTGCGGCTGCCTGGATGGGACGTAACGATCAAAACAAAGTGGTGGTTTTTACTAAACAGGGTAATAGCCTCGGAAAGGGTGATTATGCCCTTGTGAGGATTGAGCATAGCACCGGAGCAACGCTGATCGGTGAAGCGATTTCGAAAGCCTGAATAAGGGATCTGTTGACGGATTTCAGTTACAGGCAGTAATCATTATTTGAACAACATGGAACTTCAGGCAATAAAAAACAGGTTTGGTATCATTGGTAACGCCCCTGAGTTGAACTATGCGTTAACCGTTGCCACCCAGGTGGCGAATACCGACCTGACGGTCCTAATTTTTGGCGAAAGTGGCGTCGGCAAAGAAGCATTTTCCCAAATCATCCATTCCCTATCGGCGCGCAAGCACAATCCTTTTATTGCAGTGAATTGTGGTGCCATCCCTGAAGGAACTATTGACTCGGAATTGTTTGGACACGAAAAAGGGTCTTTTACCGGAGCGGTGGATTCGCGCAAGGGCTATTTTGAAACAGTGAATGGAGGGACCATTTTCCTGGATGAAGTTGGCGAACTACCGCTGGGCACTCAAGCCAGACTGCTCCGCGTGCTTGAGGCAGGAGAATTTATCCGGGTTGGCTCGTCGAAGGTTCAGAAAACAGACGTCCGGGTGATTGCTGCAACGAATAAGGACCTGCTTCAGCTGACCGACCGTGGGAGATTCAGGGAAGATCTCTACTACCGGTTAAGTACCGTACCGATACGGGTGCCTTCCCTGCGTGATCGTAAGGATGATATTCCTCTCTTGTTCAGAAAATTTGCAGTAGATTTTGCCGAGCGCTATAAGACTTCTCCCGTTCAACTGGATGAGGACGCAAAAAATCTGTTAATCAACTACAGTTGGCCTGGTAATGTGCGGGAGTTAAAGAATATTGCAGAGCAGATTTCGGTACTTTCGGAAGACAAGCTGATCACCGTGTCACAACTCAGGAGATTCATTCCGGAAAATGCAGGTAACCGGCTTCCGATGGTAGTGCCGGCGGCCAACGGACATGCGCCGAATGATTTTTCTAATGAAAGAGAAATCCTTTACAAGCTTTTTTTTGATATGAAAAAAGATGTGACTGAACTGAAAAAGATGTTCCTGGAAATACTCAAGAATCCTGCTCTGGGTGCAGATACCCATAATGCTTTTATGCATGAAATGAAGGAACTAAATCCTCAGGAACATTATGCAGCCGGAGTTCCTTCCAACCAATATAGTGCGCAGCCGGTCGTGATTCATAATAATGGAAACAACAACAATATTCATCAGCATGAGGAAGTGGAAGAATCGCTGAGCATTATGGATAAGGAAAAGGAATTAATTGTAAAGGCACTCAAAAAGCATAAAGGAAAACGAAAGGACGCTTCTTCTGACCTGGGCATCAGCGAACGGACTCTTTACAGAAAACTGAAGGAATATGATATCAGCGATTAAGTTTCGCGGGAATTTTTTTTCTGGCATTCTACAGGCGATCTTGCTTGTTACGATTGGCCTTGTTTCGAATTCCTGCAAAATATATTCATTTAAAGATGTCTCCATCCCGCCCCAGGTAAAGACAATCCGCATCGGATTTATTGAGAACAGGGCAAGGATCGTGGATCCGACATTGAGTCCGCAGCTCACCGATAAACTGAAGCAGAAAGTGAACAATGAAACAAAACTCACGCAGGTGCAGTCAGATGATGCGGACTACGACGTGACGGCATATATTTCAGATTATTCAGTGAGCACTTCAGGCGTATCCAACCAAACTGCATCTACGAACCGGCTATCCGTCAGCGTACACATTTCGCTGAAGAACCGTCTCAATGATCAGAAACTGGGAACGCCTGATTTTGAAGCGGACGTGAGCCGGAATTTTGATTTTGCTGCCTCGATGACCCTGAACGATGCCCAATCAACCTTAACACCGATGATTGTTAGCAATATGACGGATGATATTTTTAACCGTCTTTTTTCTAATTGGTAATTCAATTTCAGATGACAAGCGGAATGTCATTCCTGTTAGATTCCATATTCGGAAAACAAAATCTGGATGAAATTTCCGTGGAGGAGATCCATTCGGTAATAAATGAATTTCCATCATTTAATGCGGCGCATTTCCTACTCTCCAAAAAATTAAAACTGGAAAATGATCAGGCTTACCTCAAGCAAGCCATGAAAACCGCTTTGTATTTTAATAATCCCGTCTGGTTGCAATCCCTTCTTGAGGAAGATCCGGAATTGCCAGTTACCTCTGAAAGTTTTCTGATCACNNATCAACCATCAACCATCAACCAAGAATACGATTCCCCCGAAGAAGCGATAATTGAGCCTCCCATCAGCCATCAACCATCAACCATCAACGAAGAATACCAGGCGCCGGAGGAAACAATTACGGTTAATGAAAAATACGAAGAGCCCCCAACTGCAGAAACAATTAATGAAGAATATGCAGAATCGGAATCTCCCATCAACGATCAACCATCAACTATCAAC
>PLEB01000372.1 GCA_003136915.1 Chitinophagaceae bacterium | reverse complement strand
GCTGAAAATTGATTATTGTTATTTCTGTCTGCTATTTCGTTTGGAGTCCTGTGGTATCCGCTGTTCTCAAACGAAGTGAAGATATCCTCGCGTCCCGAGGTATCTGAATCCGGATTGCTGCTGATCTTTTGTGAGGAAATGAATAGGCTGCTGTTCCAGTTTCCTTTTTTTAAGGTGATACCGAAACCCCTGTGAAAATTGAATTCTCCTGCGGAGTGATAAGGCCGCAACCAGGAAGCCTGACGCTTAATGTCAAGCACGCTGCCTCCTTTTGTAAAAGCAATTGTTTGCCACTGAGTCAATCCCTGACCCAGATTTACAGTAAAATCTCCCAGGGCAAGCCCCCTGACCACGCCGGTATTCCGCAGGAAAAAATGAAATGAGTAAAAATCAAATCCATAACGCTGGGCACCCTTAGAAATGGTTCTCCCGCATCCTTTTCCGCAGTTAATCCATATTGAAGTAATTCCTTATAATTATAGGAATACCTGAAAAAGATTTTCTGAGGACTCCCTGTGTAATAAGATGCATCTGCCCTGACCGGTTTTTCATATCCCACAGATTTTTCCAACACCTGTCCCGCCCTTATCAGTATATCCGCGTCCCCTCCTTTCCAACGCTCCCGCACTGCTGAATAAAGTGACTCCTCTTTTCCCACTCTTATATAAGGCAGCAATTCCTTTATTGTTTCGGGTGCCCACCCGGGAACTGCCTGCAATTCATACAAACTCAACAGGGGTCCCAATAATTTTCTATACATTATAAAATTGGCAATCTGCAAAGCAGTCAACCCCGGAAGCGTATACAATTCATCGGAGGAGGCGCGATTGAGATCCAAAGGGTGCAGTTTCCAATTTTCAAGACCCTGTTCAAAGGAATCATCTTCCGGCTCGGCATCCGTTCTGTTGGCAAAAGCCTCGAGGCGGGATGCATCATTTACTTCTTCAGGAAAATCCTGGGAAAATCCGGCCATAATAGAAAATAAAAACGAGACCAGTATACAGCCCTTACCACCACTATGCCTCATCCGGATTTATTTTTGCCTTCCCATAACATTACCAGGCCCGGTGTGAAGCCAAGCGTCACCTGATAAGCAGTAAATATGCCGATGGCCAGGTTATTTTTTTTCCAGCCTGCTTTTATATATGGCGAAGCGGAATTGCTTGCCAGACCCACCGCGGCAAAAAACTGATCGTGCCATCGGTAGTCAAGACAACCAATGATATTAATCGGAATACCAGCTTCTTTTTCGAACTGCACACTGAGGAATACATAGGGAGATGCTTCGTATCCAATCCCCATCCGGTAAATACCGGGTGCTTTTTCAGCCGAATGGTTTCCCGCTTTTTCAAAAAAAGATATATTGAATGCAATTCCTGCATATGTCTTTTCCGAGAGATGCAACTGCAGCCCTGGCATGGCTGACGCATCCTTTATATTGCCATATCCGCCAACATGATAAATATCATAACGAAACTGTACGCCTATAGCTATCCTGCCCAGATCCTTTCCGTAAGACATGGCCAGCGCAGTCTCATTGTAATCGGAATTTCCAGTGTAATGAAACTGAAAACCCATGCCTCCCTTTCCTGCGGAATATGAACAGGCCATCTGGAAATAGGCAAGTTCTTTGAGCATCCATCTCCTTTCGCTGGAGATCGCAACACGAAAGGTTTTTTCTTCTCCCAGAACAGCAGGATTTACGGTGAATGAAAAAGCATCCGTAAAATGTGCACTGTATGCTCCTCC
Source organism: Chitinophagaceae bacterium (assembly GCA_003136915.1). GTDB lineage: Bacteria > Bacteroidota > Bacteroidia > Chitinophagales > Chitinophagaceae > Puia. The sequence goes on along the minus strand of PLEB01000372.1, from coordinate 1,414 downwards.
GGTCAGATAAGCCGATTTCACCGCGGAATGAAACACCTGCGCTCTCGCACTGATAAAATGGAAACTCCAAAAAACAATTCCCCAGGGCCATTTCATAATACTCAAACTCTAAGGGTAAAATTAGATTGAGGGAGAACCGGAAATAACGTAAAATGACCCCTTTATTGAGGTTTTAATACGGGTTGGAATTACCTTTGCGCCATGCAAATTTTAGATGGTCAGCTTGTTTCCCGAAATATCAAAGATTCATTGAAACTGGACGTTGCAGCCCTGGTAGCAGAAGGCAGGAAAATACCCCATCTCGCCGCCGTGCTGGTAGGAAACAATGGGGCCAGTGAAACCTATGTGGCCGCCAAGGTGAAAGCTTGTTCCGAGATTGGTTTTAAGTCCACCCTGCTACGGGTAGAGGATTCAGTCACCGAAAATAAATTACTATCCCTGATTCAGGACCTCAACAATGATCCGGATGTGAATGGTATACTGGTTCAACTGCCTTTACCCAAACATATTTCGGATGAAAAAGTAATACTGGCTATTGATCCCGCAAAAGACGTCGATGGATTTCATCCGGTGAATGCCGGGAAGCTGGTACTTGGTTCACCGGGCTTTGTATCTGCCACGCCTCATGGGATCATGCTGCTGCTGGAATATTACAAAGTTGAAACCATCGGCAAAGCGGCAGCTGTAGTCGGAAGAAGTAATATAGTTGGCCGACCCATGAGCATCCTGCTTAGCGCCAACAACAGTCATGGCAACAGCACGGTAACGCTTTGTCATTCTCACACCCGAAACCTGAAAGAGATCTGCCTCGGCAGCGATATCATAGTCGCCGCCCTTGGCAAGCCCGGCTTCGTAAAGGCCGATATGGTTAAGGAGGGTGCCGTAATTATTGATGTGGGTATAACCAGGGTCCCCGACGCCGGTAAGAAAAGCGGATTTGCGTTAAGAGGAGATGTGGACTTCGCAGCTGTTTCTCCAAAATGCAGCTTTATAACTCCGGTGCCCGGGGGAGTAGGTCCCATGACCATTGCCGCACTCATGAAAAATACTTTTGCAGCCTGCGTGAATCAGAATTAACCGCATTTTATGATGATGGAAACAAAAGAAACGCTGGTCCAAAGCCTTCCCCTGGTGCAAGGTTTTTATACCCTGCAGGGAGAGGGATTTCATCAGGGTAAAGCTGCATATTTCATCCGACTCGGCGGTTGCGATGTGGGTTGTACCTGGTGCGACGTGAAAGAAAGCTGGAATGCAGCTGTCCATCCGTTGAAATCGGTTTCCGAAATTGTTTCCGCCGCCAATGCCCATCCGGGAAGAATAGCCGTGGTCACGGGAGGTGAGCCCCTCATGCATGATTGCAGTCTGCTTACTCTTCAGCTACACGATGCAGGATTTCATACCCACATAGAAACCT
>PLEB01000264.1 GCA_003136915.1 Chitinophagaceae bacterium | reverse complement strand
ACTAGTCTTCAGGTCAGTAGATGATTTTCTCTGACCTATGATCAATGCGCAGCCTACCTGGTATTCTCCCGCAGGAAATTTCTTAGGATATGTTCCGGGAATTACTACACTGCGGGCGGGGATCCGTCCTTTATATTCAACCGGAGAAGAGCCGCTTACATCAATGATTTTTGTACTTTGCGTCAGGACCACATTTGCTCCCAACACCGCTTCTTTTTCAATGTGCACGCCTTCCACGACAATGCTTCTTGATCCAATAAAACATCCGTCTTCAATGATCACCGGTGCAGCCTGCAATGGCTCGAGTACGCCACCAATACCTACGCCCCCGCTGAGATGAACAGCTTTTCCGATCTGCGCGCAACTCCCGACCGTCGCCCAGGTATCTACCATCGTTCCTTCATCCACATATGCGCCGATGTTCACATAACTGGGCATCAGCACAACATTTTTTGCAAGGTAGGCGCCATAGCGGGCGACGGCATGAGGCACTGCGCGTACACCAAGCAGGGCATAGTCTTTTTTCAAGGCCATCTTATCGTAAAATTCAAACGGATCGAGAGACCAGGTTTTCATTTTACGGATTCCGAAATACATCAGGATCGCCTGCTTCACCCATTCATTCACCACCCATCCTTTATCCGAAGGCATAGCAACGCGCAGCCTCCCTTTATCGGTTTCCTCTATTACCGCTTCTACTGCCCGGCTGTATTTTTCCTCTTTGAGCAGTTCCCGTTTTTTCCAGGCTTCTTCTATGAGTGATTTGAGCTCCATTCATATAATTTGTGCAAACATACAGGTGCAGGGTCAATTAAGAATATGGAAGGCCCCATTTATTCGATATTTCCGGTTTTTCTGATATTTTCCATACTTGCGGTATTTTTGAGATACTTAAAATTTTGATTTGGATTTTGAAAACGATATTATCCGTTGCCTTGAAGTGCTTCATCAGGGAGGGACTATTCTATATCCAACAGATACGATCTGGGGGATCGGCTGCGATGCAACCCGGGCATCGGCCGTAAAGAAAATCTATGAAATCAAGCGCCGCCCGGAATCGAAAACGATGATTGTTTTGCTGGCGGATCCGCGTGATATTAATAAATATATAAGTCAACCTGAACCTTTTATATTCGATTATCTTCAAACAGTAACCCGGCCCACCACGGTGATCTATGAGGGTGCTGTGGGATTGGCGGAAAATCTCGTCGCGGATGATGGCAGCCTGGCAATCCGGATAGTAAAAGAAAATTTTTGCCGCAACCTGATTAAGCGATTCAGGAAACCCATTGTTTCCAGTTCTGCAAATATTTCCGGAAAACCGGCTCCTCTTATTTTCAAAGATATTGCTGCAGAAATCCTGGAGGCTGCGGATTATGTTGTACAATACCGGCAGTCTGATGAAATACCAGCCCAGGCATCCACTGTAGTCCGCTTCAATAAACACGGAGAACTCACTGTAATGAGAAATTGACCAGCGAACAGGCATCAAGAGTTATTGAATTCATCGCAGGAGCCAATGGCCGGAATTGGTATTAGAAGGAAGGATGAAAGAGAGTAGGACTTGAAGATTTGATAAAAAGACGCATATTTACTCGCAGAAGCCGGCAAAAATCCGGTTCTTCGCTTGTTTAAAAACTATTTTGCAAAAATTCCTGATCATCCAATCAGCCTTCATTGGAGACGTGGTACTCGCCACTCCGCTCATTGAAAAATTGCGGGCCCGTTTCCCGGATGCGGAGATAGACTTCATGTTGAGGAAAGGAAATGAATCTTTGTTACTTCATCATCCATTTCTTCATGAAGTAATTGTCTGGAATAAGAAGCAGGATAAACTCAGAAATCTCCTGAGCCTGCTGCTCCGTATACGCAGGTCCAGATACGATAAAGTGATCAATGTGCAAAGATTCGCGTCAACAGGTTTTCTTACCGCTTTTTCTGCAGCCCGGGAAACGATCGGATTTGATAAAAATCCTTTTAGTTTCCTATTTTCAACCAGGATCACGCACTCGGTTGGTGGTAGCGGGAATCTGCACGAAACGGAACGCAACCTGCAGCTCATTAGCCATTTTACCGATCAGACTTATTTTCGGCCCGTTCTGTATCCTTCTCTGGAGGATTATGCATTCGCGGAACCTTATGCTAAAGAAAAATTCATTACACTGAGCCCGGCTTCTGTCTGGTTCACCAAACAATATCCATTCGATCAATGGGTTTCATTCATAAAAAAAATTCCAGCAGGATGCCGGATTTTTTTATTGGGCGGAGCAACAGACACTACTCTTTGTGAATCCATTCAAGAGGCTGCACATAGGCCGCAGCTGGAAATTCTGGCCGGCAGATTGAGCTTTCTTCAATCGGCTGCACTGATGGCAAAGGCGGAAATGAACTATGTGAATGATTCTGCACCTATGCATTTAGCATCTGCTATGAATGCGCCCGTGACGGCGATCTATTGTTCAACGGTACCGGAATTTGGGTTTGGACCGCTTTCGGATATCCGTCATGTTATTCAGATTGACTCGACTTTGTATTGCCGTCCCTGCGGCCTTCATGGATATTCATCCTGCCCGGAGGGGCATTTCCGTTGTGCCCTGGAAATCAGGGACGAGCAACTCCTAAATACGCTTCCTGCCGGGCCGGATTCCTTGCTGCTCCATGCCGATTGATTTACCTTTGCAGCCATGCAAATTTCCTGTTCTGAAAATGAATTGATGTTGTTTGGAAGAATCGCCGACGCTGCGGCTGAATTGCAGGCGGAAGCCTATGTGATCGGGGGATTTGTGCGCGATAAACTGATCGGCCGTCCCTCCGGTGACGCGGATATTGTGTGCGTGGGAAACGCCATTGAACTCGCGCATAAAGTAGCCGGTTTCTTTTCTCCCAAACCAACAGTTTCATTCTTTAAAAATTTCGGGACAGCTCATATCAGGATACCGGATACCGGCGCTGAATCCGGTATCCTTGATGTAGAGTTTGTTGGCGCCAGGAAAGAAAGCTATCGTTCTTCTTCGCGCAAACCGGAGGTAATAAGCGGCAGCCTGGAAGACGATCAGAACCGCCGCGACTTTACTATCAATGCGCTTGCAATCAGTTTGAATAAAGAAAACTACGGGCAAATCATCGACCCCTTCAATGGTTTGAAGGACATCTCTGAAAAAAGAATTCAAACCCCGTTGGACCCGCTAAGCACGTTTAGCGACGATCCGCTCAGAATGCTGCGTGCCATCCGTTTTGCAAGCCAGCTTGGATTCCATATTGAACCGGCCACATTCGATGCCATAACAGAGGATGCCCCGAGGATCCGGATCGTTTCACAGGAACGTATAACCGAAGAGTTCAATAAGATTATCTGCGCACCAAAACCCTCTATAGGTTTTGATTTATTACTTAAGGCCGGGCTCCTGAATATTATTTTTCCTAAAATGGCGGATCTGGAAGGTGCTGAATATATTGACGGCCACGGACACAAAGACAATTTCTACCACACCCTGCAGGTGCTGGACAATATATCGCTTAAAACAAATGATCTATGGCTGCGCTGGGCGGCCATCCTGCATGATATCGGCAAGCCGGCAACCAAAAAATTTGAAAAGGGCCATGGGTGGACCTTCCATGGACACGAGGTAGTTGGCGGACGAATGGTTCCCAAAATTTTTGACCAGTTTAAGAACCCGCTGAATGAAAAAATGAGGTTTGTCCGCAAGATGGTAGAGCTCCATTTGCGACCAATCAGTCTTACGAAGGAGAATATCACGGATTCCGCAATCAGACGGCTCTTGTTTGATGCCGGCGAGGATATTGATTCCCTGATGATGCTTTGTGAAGCTGATATTACATCCAGGAATAAGCTGAAGGTCAAAAAATACCTTGAAAATTTTGAGCTTGTGCGTTCCCGTCTTGCCGAAGTGGAAGAGAAGGACCGTATCCGGAACTGGCAACCGCCGGTGACGGGGGAAATGATCATGGAGATTTTTGGCATAAAGCCTTCCAGGCAGGTGGGAGATCTTAAAAATATTATCCGGGAAGCTATATTGGACGGAGAAATAGAAAATTCTTACGAGGCAGCATACCGATTTATGATGGAAAAAGCAGCTGCGATGCATCTGAATCCGGTAAAATAGCCATATACTTACCTTTACAAAAGAAAATAAAGCCGGCCATTAATTTGATGGTTTAATTTATTTTTGAATCAATTAACGGGAACGATTATGGCAGTTTTAAAATTCAGGATTTATTTTGAGGAGGACGACAGTGTTTACCGTGATGTGGCTGTGAAGCATAATCAGCATTTCCTTCAACTTCACCAGGGGATCTTAAAAGCCTATGAATTTGACAATAAGCACCAGGCGACTTTTTTCCGCAGCAACGATCATTGGCAGCGTGGAAGGGAAATATCACTTGAAAAATATGATAAGGAGTATAAGGTTAGCCCTTTAATTATGGCTGAAACACCCATTAGTTCTGAGATACGGGATCCGAACCAAAAATTTGTTTATCTCTATGATTTTGTAAAAAACTGGTCCTTTCTCGTAGAACTCATTCATGTATCCAGGGAGGAGAACAGCAAGCTGGAATATCCGGCGCTTATCAAGAGTGAAGGAATCGCTCCCTCCCAATACGGAACGCGTGGCCTGATTGGCGATAAACTCGCCGAAGTGGAAGAGAAATATGATCTTGGCCGGGGCGCCGAAGGATTTATTTTGGTAGGAGAAGAAAACGGAGAGTTGGGTGAAGTTGAGGAATCAGGCGATCTGGGAGAAGAAGAAATTGGTCCGGAGGAAGAATCCGGAATTGAATAATGTTGCCTCAAACAGTAATAATTATAACGGGACCGACTGCTTCTGGCAAGACGGCATTATCTCTTGCCGTCGCCCGTCATTTTAATACAACCATCATTTCGGCTGACTCTCGGCAGTGTTTTCGCGAGCTTAATATAGGCGTGGCAAAACCCGCTTTCAACGAACTTCAATCTGTAAAGCATGAATTCATAAATTCCCATTCCATCGGGGAAGAAGTGAATGCTGCAGTTTTTGAATCGCTGGCCCTCCAGTGGGCTGCAGAAATTTTTTCAAGCCGGGAAGTGGTCGTGATGGTTGGAGGGACGGGTCTGTATATTAAGGCGTTCACTGAAGGATTAGATGCGATTCCCGGAACAGATGAACAGACAAGGATAGAGATCCAGGAACAATACTCCTTCAACGGACTTCCCTGGTTGCAGGAGCAGATCAAACTCAGGGACCCCGCTTACTTTGAGTCGGGAGAAATCAAGAATCCGCAACGCATGATGCGCGCCCTGGAGGTAATGGAAAGCACCGGCCATTCCATTTTGTCTTTCAGAAATGCAACAAAGAAGAAACGACCTTTTCGGGTTCTCTTTTTTTCAATTCGGATTCCCCCGGGCATTTTATATGAGCGCATCAATGAACGCGTGGACCATATGATGGGAGATGGTCTCCTGAATGAAGTTAAATCTCTGCTTGCTTTTCAGCATTTCAATGCCCTGCAAACGGTTGGATATACAGAATTGTTTGAACACCTGAATGGAAAACTTAATCTGGAAGATGCTGTTATCCGGATCAAACAAAATACCCGGAAATACGCCAAAAGGCAGTTGACCTGGATCAGAAAAAATTCATCCGTGCACTGGCTTGAAAATGATCCGTTGAAAGAAGTCCTGGGAGTTTACGAGGGAACTAAAATTTAATACCAGCTGTAAGGATAAGTGTGCCCGCGTGCTGATTTACAGCTGCAAAAATATTGTTCTTATCTCCGAGGCGGTAAGGGAAACTGGCATCCTTCACGAAGCTTTCTACATATGTCAGATCAACAAAAATTCCCCGGTTGCGATAACCGACTCCGGCAGAAGCCGTGGCACGACTGGCTTTCAGGTCTGAAGAAGCATACGGACTCAGTGAATACGATCCTCCAACTCTTACCGCCAGAATATCAAATTTTAGTTCGCCACCGAGGCGGAAATTAAAGTTATTCTTATAGTAATTTTTTACTGTGGTGTTGAGTGCGTCGTAGTAGCCGTTATCCGTGTAGTTACCATTTTCATCAGAAGGAACACTGAATCTGGAACTCTTATTCGTTACGTATTCGATATCGCCGGTAATGAAACCCTGTCGGGTTCCGGCCTCTTCACCGGTTCCGAAAACATAAGAGCCGCTGGCAATAAAATGCCATGGAGAGGAAAGATCATATTTAAGGCTATTGCCGGAATTGCTTATCTGATCAAGGGTTGAAGAAGTGACTGAATCCAGATGGTGATAGTTTTCTGCGTCAGAAACAAGTTTGGCATCAAGGGTTTCAGTGAGCGTGTACAAAGTTGGTGTATGCACTGCAAGTCCGATCCTCCAGGCAGCATCGGGCCGGAAAATTGCGCCCACCCTGAGGTTCACTCCAGCACCCTTGGTCGAATAAGATTCCGTATATGTATACGTGTTAAAATCATTGTTGGGGTTTCCACTGAGGTCTGATTCAGTATATTGCTGATCACGATGATAATTAACGATCGGTATGCCGATTGATCCGCCCAGGTACCATTTATCGCGGGTTCCTGATGCAAATCCGAGCGCCAATTCGGTTATTCCGCCGGTTGTTTTGATATCGTTGAGCTGGTAAAGTTGCCCGCCTGCAGCGAGCACTTTTTGCGGTTGGGCAATCACCTGCATCGTGCCGCCGATGGTAGCGGTATCGATCAGGTAGGTATAAAGTGCCATCCTTGTACCATATGAAATACCCGGACTTGCGAGAGCGTCGTTTATGGAAAGACCGGAATTCGCATACTCTTCAGCGTAAGCTTCGGCACCGGAAGAATAATTATTATTTCCACTGTAACGGGTATGACCGTGAAAATCGGCCGTGCGTGTAATAGCAACACTAAAGGCTGTGCTCTTATCAGGATCGGTTGACTTGCCGATGACCAATCCGGAAGTGCCGAGTATAAAATTTTGCACACCCGGCGCCGTTCCCTTGTTGGATAAATAACTTGCTTTTGTGTTCCAGGTTGCAAAAGCAGGACTCAATAGAAATTCGCTGGTCTTGTAAAAACCCAGTCCGGCAGGATTCACAAAATTGGAAGAAATATCTCCACCCAGCGAGCCCATGGCACCTCCAATGGCCTGTTCGCGGGCTGTTCCGTATGGATTTGTATACGATAGGCGCAAAGCATCATCGGGTAACTGTGCCTTAAGAGTGAATGAAAAAAAAAGCGGGCACAGCAATAATAATCGTCTCATCATAAGCAAAAAGATTATCTGCCGGGACGCGAGCCACCACCTCCCCTGAAACCACCACCACCACCGCCTCCGAAGCCGGATGGAGCAGTACGAACGGGCTGGGAATTGAAAGTGGGCCTGTTGAAGTTGTTATAACTTGGGTTATTATAGGATTGCCGCAGATTCTGGGCAGCATTATTAGCCGGTGCGTTACTGTTATAATATCTGCTCGAGGCGCTCGGGCGGTCAGTAAAATATCTTCCCTGGTAGGCAGCCGGGTTAAATGTGCTTAACCTGGTATATGCAGGGGCAGTAAAATTCTTTCCATTTACGTACACGATTCCGCCGTAATAGGGATTATAGAAATTATTCCATGAG
>PLEB01000179.1 GCA_003136915.1 Chitinophagaceae bacterium | reverse complement strand
AGCTGCATTTGGCCGGGCAATTCAATACTCCGGTTAAAAACGCCAATATTATCCAGTCCAAGGAATCCGCCCTCAAACATATTATTACCGTTGGGATCTTTCCGGTTTACCCACCATGTGAAATTGATCAATAATTTCTGAAAGATCCGTTTCAGGAAATCAATGTCGCCGTGCCCGCTTTTCTCTTTTTCTATCCTGTAAACCTGGAGGGCAGCCCAGGCCTGTACCGGAGGATTCACATCGCTGAAATTCCATTCATAGGCAGGCAGTTGTCCGTCGGGTTTCATATACCATTCGCGCATGATGAGCAGCAGCTGGTGCTTTGCGAAACTGGGATCCACCATGGACATCGGAATACTTTGAAAAGCCATATCCCAGGCGGCATACCAGGGATACTCCCATTTGTCAGGCATGGCAATGATGTCCTGGTTCTTCAGATGCTTCCAGTCGTGATTCCTGCCCGCCAGTTTCCCTGCGTTAACCGGGGTGAGGCCGTCGCTGCCGCCGAGCCATTTCTCTACATCGAAATGATAATACTGTTTGCTCCAGAGTAATCCGGAAAGGGCCTGCCGTTGCAGCATCTTCAGGTGATCAACGCTGCGGGGATCGAGGATGTCGTCATAAAAAGCGTTGGCTTCTTCTTTACGCTGTTCGAATATTTTCTCAAATCCAAAGGTGAAGGGATTCTCCATGGATTTATTTGATAGGCGGAGAAAAAGTGTCTGGGATTTGCCGCCTTCAATATTGAACTGATACACGGCGGAAAACTTTGTTCCCTTTTTGATCTTTCTCAGCGCTTCCACATTTTTCCCATGTATAAGCGCGTCATGAAAAGCATCTTTTACAAAAATGTTTTCATTCGGAATGCCTGAGATCTTTTCAAGATTGGTTTCATTTTCGGTAAACCATTTGTCTTTCGGTGTTTGAAAATATAGATAATAACTGCCCAGCCGGCTATGGTCCGCCTTTACAGAATTCTTGTGGCGCTGGTTGATCCGTGGCTTCTGTTCGGGATCATTCTTCCATTTATTGTAAAACCACAGGGTAGGCAAAACAGTAATTTCCGCAGCTTTATGATAACGGTTATTGATCTCGATCCTGATATAAATATCTTTTGAATTCAGCTTCGCATAGGTCACCAGTACATCGAAATATTCGTTTTTGTCAAAAATGCCTGTGTCCAGGATCTCATACTCAGGATCCTGTTTCGAACGTAATGCATTTTCCTTGCGAAGTTTCTCATATGGAAATGCCTGCTGCGGATACTTGTACAGATATTCCATATAATAATGGGAGGGAATATTATCCAGGTGATAATATAATTCCTTAACATCTTCGCCGTGGTTTCCCTGGGTATTACCGAGTCCGAATAGTCTTTCCTTTATAATGGAGTCCTTTCCGTTCCACAGGCCAATGGCAAAACACAGGTTCTGAAAAAAATCCGAAATGCCTGCTAATCCGTCTTCTCCCCACTGATATTGCCTGCAATGGGCATGATCGAATGGAAAATAATTCCAGGCATCTCCATGAGGGCCATAATCCTCTCTCACAGTTCCCCACTGTCGTTCGCTCAGGTAAGGTCCCCATTGTTCCAGGGGTATTTTTCTGTAAGAATTTAAAAGAAGTCGTTTCTGCTCAATGGTCATAAGTGAAAACATCCGGTTTAAAATTACGGATTAGTTCTTTAACGGATCAGGGAAACGGTTTGGGTTGGTATCGTTTTTGAGTTCATATTACCTGAAACAAATACTATTCATTATTTAAAATCAATCCGTATGGGAAAGTTAAGTGGTAAGAAAGTAGCGATACTTACAGAAAATGGTTTTGAGGAAGCTGAATTAACCAGTCCCCGCAAAGCCCTTATGGACGCTGGGGCTGAAGTTCATATTGTATCTCCTCAAAAAGTTAAAGTAAAAGCCTGGAAACATGATCACTGGTCCATAGAGCTACCGGTAGATGTAAACCTGGATGATGCAGATCCGGAAGATTACGATGCGCTGATGATTCCCGGAGGCGTAATGAATCCTGATCAGATGCGCGCAAATCCCGATTGTGTGGATTTTGCTCAACAATTCCTCGAAGAAGGAAAGCCTGTTGCAGCCATTTGTCATGGTCCGCAATTGTTAATTGAAACAGGCATGCTGAGCGGGAAAAACATGACTTCCTTTCCTTCCATCCGCACCGACCTTGAAAATGCCGGCGTCAGCTGGGCCGATCTCGAAGTAGTAGTGGATAACGGACTCGTTACCAGTCGCAGTCCGGATGATCTCGAAGCGTTTAATAAAAAGATGATTGAAGAAATTGCGGAAGGGGCCCATGCTCAGTCCACTTTCTAATCAGGAAATCCGACCCATTTCTATACATTGGGATTTATCGTAAAAAAGAACCACCCCGAGGTGGTCTTTTTATTCGTATTTCCGGGAAAGATTGTAAAGGATTTTATCATCTGCACTATCAAGCGGATGAAACACGGTATCCTGCAGCCAATGTCTGTGGAAAGCATTTACCACTGCTACCGTATCTTTTAAATTAAACCCGATAATTCTCAATGCCTCGTATTCGTTAAATCCCGGAGGAACCACTACATAGCTGGTATCATCATACCATTCTCCGAATCCACGCTCAGCCAGTAATTTCCAGGGAAAGCGCCAGTTGGGATCCACTTTTCT
>PLEB01000411.1 GCA_003136915.1 Chitinophagaceae bacterium | reverse complement strand
ACGGTGGGTTCAATGAAATATCCGACCGACTTATCCGCATTTCCGCCTGCAATGATTCGTGCTTTTTGATCGGAAGCATCAGAGGCCACCCCGTCAATATAAGATTTGATCTTGTCAAAACTTTTTTCGTCGATCACCGCATTAACAAAATTCCTAAAATCCTCTACTGTACCTGTTTTCAGTGTTTTCACAGCTGCAATTAATTTTTCCCTGATAAGCGGCGCCAGGTTCGAGGGAAGATAGGCGCGAGAACCCGCCGAACATTTTTGCCCCTGGTATTCAAAAGAACCGCGGACCAGGGCCGTGACAGCCACATCCACATCTGCATCCGGGTGAATGAGTACAAAATTTTTTCCTCCTGTTTCTCCTACAATGCGGGGATAAGATTTGTACTTCCCGATATTTTCTCCGATTGTTTTCCAGATCGTATTAAATACAGCGGTGGATCCTGTAAAATGTATGCCGGCAAAATCCGGATGATTGAAACAAATCCTTCCCAGATCGGCTCCTGCCGGATAGATCAGGTTAATGACCCCATTTGGCAAGCCGGCCTCCAGCAATATTTTCATGAATAAATGCGCGCTGTACACCTGGGTATCCGCCGGCTTCCATACCACCACATTTCCGCAAAGGGCGGCTGATGAAGGCAGATTTCCGGCGATTGCAGTAAAATTAAAAGGCGTGATGGCCAATACAAATCCCTCGAGGGGACGGTATTCCATCCTGTTGTGAACGCCCGCAGGACTGTTGGGTTGTTGCCTGTATATTTCGCTGAGATAATGTACATTAAATCGAATAAAATCAACGAGTTCGCAAACTCCATCAATTTCTGCCTGGTGGATATTCTTACTTTGTCCCAGCATGGATGCAGCATTCATATAAAAGCGGTATTTGCCTGCCAGCAGATCAGCAGCTTTCAGAAAAATCGCTGCACGGTTTTCCCAATTCATGCTTTCCCATGAATGCCTGGCTGAAAGCGCAGCCTGGATCGCAAGGTTTATGTGCTCATCCGAACTCCGGTGGAAATAAGCCAGGGTATGAGAGAGTTCATGCGGGGGACGCATTTTTATTTTTTTTCCGGAGCGGACTTCCTTTCCGCCAATGACCATCGGAATATCCTGCTCTTTTTCTTTTAGTTCCAGGATTGCCTTTTTCAGGGCATTTTTTTCCGCCGAACCGGGTGCATATTCCATTACCGGTTCATTGGAAGGGAGTGCATAATGAAAATAACCAAGATTCATAATCCGTAGGTTGAGAGGTTAAGCAATTTAACTTGCTATTTCTTTTTCCGTCATCAGGTACGCTTTGATGAATCCGTCCAGTTCTCCGTCCATCACCGGCTGTACATTGCCTGTTTCATAGTCGGTGCGGTGATCCTTGATCATCTTGTAAGGATGGAATACATAGGAACGGATTTGTGAACCCCATTCAATTTTTTTCTTATTTGCATTGTTTGCATTCTTGATGGCTTCCCTCTTCCGAATTTCCTCTTCATACAGCCTGCTTTTTAGCATGGCCATGGCTTTCTCCCGGTTCTCTCCCTGGGTACGGGCCTGCTGGCATTCCACGACGATGCCACTGGGTTTATGCGTAAGTCTTACGGCTGTTTCCACTTTATTTACATTTTGCCCCCCGGCGCCGCCGCTTCTGAAAAATGCCCATTCCACATCCGCGGGATTCACTTCAATTTCAATACTGTCATCAATTAGTGGATATACATATACAGACGCAAAAGAAGTGTGCCTTCTAGCGTTGCTGTCGAATGGAGAAATGCGCACGAGGCGGTGCACACCGCTTTCGGCTTTCAGAAAACCATACGCAAAGGGACCATCAAATTGAAGTGTAACACTTTTTATCCCGGCACCCTCACCAACCTGGTAATCGAGTTCGGAGACTGACCACCCTTGTTTTTCGCCGTACATTCGGTACATGCGCATAAGCATTTCGGCCCAGTCCTGGCTTTCCGTTCCACCGGCTCCGGAATTGATTTGCAATACGGCCGGAAGCTCATCTTCGGGTTGATTGAGCGTACTCTTAAATTCGGCCTCGTCGATTTTATCCAGCGCTTTTCCGTAAGCCGCTTTTGTTTCTTCTTCAGTGGCTTCGCCCGCCTTCCAGAATTCAAGTAAGACTGCAAAATCCTCCACGGCCATTTCCACGGCTTCAAAGAGTTTTACCCAGTACTCGTTAACCTTAATATTTTTGAGAATACCCGTCGCCCTTTCGTTATTGTCCCAGAATCCGGGGCTAATAGTCAGTTGTTTTTCTTCTTCGATTTTGATCTGCCGGTTAGCGACGTCAAAGAAACCTCCTCAGTCCGCTCAGCCGGGACCTCATATCGTTTAGCTTTTCCTGTGTCATAGGGGCGCAAAGCTATTGATTTCTTTTCAAATGCTATTCCTTGTCCCGGACATCTCCTTCTGCGATTTGAACCATCTTGTAAGCTGATCCCTGGTTTGGCCAGTTTTTTTCTGAAGCCTGCCCAACAATTCATCTTCCTGTCCTTCCTCATATTTTAGATCATCATCTGTCAGGTCAGCGAAGGATTTTTTTAATTTCCCTTTAAGGATATTCCAGTTTCCTTTTATTTCTAAATTGTCCATAAAATTGATTTTATATAAATGTTCCAATCATCATGCCAACGGAATTTTCCCTGTCAGGTAAAGACTTATATTAACTTCAGGTTACCTTTATTGAGGAATTTCAACCCCTATTCATCATCCTTAAAAAAAATTCACGTTGATAGATCTGCGATCCGACACGGTTACCCGGCCAACGCCCGGCATGATGCTGGCCATGATGCAGGCATCTGTAGGCGATGATGTGTTCAGGGAAGATCCGACTGTTAACGAACTTGAAAAAAAAGCACGTGAGCTTTTTGGTATGGAAGCTGCCCTCTATTGTTCCAGCGGAACCATGAGTAATCAGATTGCCATTAAATGTCATACCCAGCCAGGCGATGAAGTGATCTGTGAGCGCGAAGCACATGTGTATATCTACGAAGGTGGCGGAATTGCTTTTAATTCAGGATCCCAGGTCCGCGCAATTCCCGGCGATCGGGGCAGAATAAATGCCCAACAAGTATCAACCTCCGTCAACCCCGATGATGTACATAAGGCAAGGACCTCCCTGGTATGCCTGGAGAATACCTCCAACAGGGGGGGAGGAAGCTGTTATGATATCGAGGAAATAAAAAAAATCCGCAGGGTATGCGATGAAAAAAACCTGGTGCTTCACCTGGATGGTGCGCGCCTGTTCAATGCATTGGTGGCAAGAAAAGAAACACCCGGGATGTATGGGAAATTATTCAACAGCATTTCAGTATGCTTTAATAAAGGATTGGGCTGTCCCGCCGGAAGCATGCTCCTGGGAACGGAAACCTTTATCCGCAAAGCCAGGCGTATCCGTAAGCTATTTGGCGGCGGAATGCGGCAAACGGGCTACCTGGCGGCAACCGCATTATATGCGCTCGAACATCATGTTGACAGGCTTGCGGTGGATCATGCGCATGCAAAACAAATTGCGGATACGCTCGGATCAAATCCAAAAGTGAGTAGTATATTACCGGTTGAAACCAACCTGGTAATTTTCGGGTTGTTACCCGGAGAAGACCCGAAAAAATTCGCTGACAAAATGAAGGCGGCCGGCATCCTGCTTCTTCCCATTTCGGATACCAGTCTCCGTATAGTTACACACCTGAATGTCGATGCTTCTATGGTTGATAAGGTTTGTGATGTTTTGAAAG
>PLEB01000218.1 GCA_003136915.1 Chitinophagaceae bacterium | reverse complement strand
CTTCTCCCATGGGCTCATCTGGAAGCAGTTCATCGGGCCGCCGGGGAAGGATCCCTCCATCGTACCATACCATTTCCATAGGCACCAGGGATCCCCGTTGCGGAAAGCGGATATGTGTTTTGGATGAAGGCGGAAATCCATCGGTATTGATCAGCTCTTTAAAGTAGCCGGTATACACTGAACCGATGCTTGTTTCAACGCAGACGGGATAGCCCAGTTTGAGTGAGCGATAAGGGACATCGATAAAGTGGCATCCCATATCTCCGAGAGAACCTGAGCCGAAATCAACCCAACCTCTCCAGATAGCAGGAAGATAGGCAGGATTATAATCCCGCAACGGTGCGGTTCCGAGCCAAAGGTTCCAATCCAGTTCCGCAGGAATATCAAAATGTCCGGTCGGCGTGGGTATTCCCTGTGGCCATGCGGGCCGGTTCGTCCACACGTGCACGGTGTGCACGTCCCCGATAATTCCGTTCTGGATCCAGGTTTCAACCATGCGTGTATCGTCTCCGCTGCTTCCCTGGTTTCCCATTTGCGTAACTACTTTATATTGTTTTGCAGCCTGCGTAAGCATCCTGGCTTCTGCAATATCGTGCGTAAGTGGTTTCTCCACGTAAACATGTTTGCCCATTTGCATTGCCGCCAGCGCAATGGCAGCGTGCATGTGATCGGGCGTAGTAACGATCACGGCATCGATATTTTTTCCTTCCATTTCCAGCATTTTGCGATAGTCCTTATAATAAGGTGCATTCGGCCAGTTTTTTCTGGCGTGCACCGCCATCCGGTCGTCAACATCACAGAGGGCGACAATGTTATCCGATCCTTTATTAAATGCATATGGAAGGTTTACCTCCGCCTTACCCCCGGTGCCTACCCCTGCAATGTTGAGTTTGTCGCTTGGAGCAGTAAATCCGCGGCCGAGAACATGTCGCGGCACAATCATAACACCTCCAGTTGCATATGCAGCATTACGAAGAAAGTTTCGCCTGGAGATGGAAAATTTGTTTTTTGGCATGACGGTCGTTTTATAAGAAAGAAAATCAATTCAGGGATGCATCTGTTGACACAAATGTTCAACAGATGGCTGATGAAACTCCTTCAGCCCGGCATCTATTTAACCTTTTTTGAATTTTTCTGGTGCGGTCCACGGTATTTCGCAGTGCGCTTGAGTAGCAACTCAGTGCAGCTCCATTTAGGAACGTAAGTTAACGATTATCTACTGCACATTAATCAGATGAATATCAAAATACACCGGAGAATTTGGAGGAACAGCTGTGCCGGAACCCTGGCAGCTCCAAGCCAGTGCAGATGGGATCAGCAGTTTAATATGGCCGCCCTTTTTAATTTTTGGCAATCCGATTTGCCAGCCCGCAATCAGCTGGTCAAGCAGTAATCCGCCAAGATTAGAATTTGAGGTTGAATCAAAAATGGAATTATTCATCAGCCGTGCCACATAGGCGACTGTTAAGCCGGAAGTTCCCGTGGGACTCACTCCGCTGCCGGTATCGATGATTTGAAAATACATTCCTGAGGTATCCCTCGTAACATGAATAGAGTCATCAGCATATTGCAGGAGAGCGGTTGAATCCTGGGCAGGAGTATTTCCACCACATGCGGTGTATCCTGGTGTCGATTTATTACAAGCCAGAAAATATCCTGCGGCAGCGATGCAGACCAGAGCAAAAATTAGTTTTTTCATAATGGATGATATAACGGTCGATCTTATTTTAAGGGCAATATTAAGTAATTACAGATTTGGATAACCTCTATTTAACAATTCCGAAAACCGGTTTCTTTTACTTCATTTCAGCCAGGGTAAATGCCAAAGGCAGGAGATCGGCAGCGCGGCTCAGGATAAATACTTCCCCGGAATTCCCGCCGAGAATCAGCCGGATAGGCGTGGCCGAGCGAAGTTCATATTCTGAGATGGTTTGCCTGCAAATACCGCAGGGAGAAATGGGTTTGGCATTATTTCCCCCTTCGTAAAAAAAGGAAATAGCCAGATCGGTAACCTCGATTCCCGGATAAATCGCCGACGCGGCGGAGAGAACAACCCTTTCAGCACAAATTCCCGCAGGAAAAGAGGCATTCTCCTGATTCGTTCCGGAAAGTGTTTTTCCGTTTGCCAGCCGCACCGAAGCGCCGACGCGGAACCCCGAATACGGCGCATAAGCATTACCGGTAGCCTCCATGGCAAGGTTCAGCAGCAAGGCGTCTGCCGGCGGCAACTCCCCGGCGTTCTCATATATTTCCAAGGGGATGGTCAGCTCTTTTTTTTTCATGGAATCTCTATTTGATCCTTTTGAACAGCCTGCTCCAGCGAACCCCATTGTTCCAGCTCATCCAGATCATCCAGGCTTCTCCCACCACATGATCTTCAGGAACAAAGCCCCAATACCGGCTATCCAGCGACATATGCCGGTTATCTCCCATCATCCAATAATAATCCATTTTGAATGTATAGTCGTGTGCCTCTTTATCATTCAGAAAGATTTTCCCGTCGTGTATTTCCAGCTTATTTTTTTCATAATCCCGGATCGCGCGTTCATACAGCGGGTAGTTCAGTTGCGTTAACGCAAGCGTAGCTCCTTTCTTAGGCACCCAGATGGGACCGAAATTATCCTTTGTCCAGTTATAGCGTGGGTCATAAGGAAATACGCCGCGGGTGCTGTCAATTTCGGAAATGATTTCCTTTGCCAGCCCGTCCTTCAGCATTTTAGCTTTGGCAACCGAAGTCAGCAGCATGCGGTAGCGGTTAGGAACTCCTGTCTGCTGAAATTCTTCTGCACTTCCCAGATCAATATCATATTCTTCTTTCATTACCGTTTCATCCAGCGGCTGGCCGCGCGTAACCACGATATAATTGGTTTCTGAATAGTCGGGAAGGGTTTCTGTTTGACCGTCAATAAATATAATCTGATTCTTTATCTGCAGGGTATCTCCCGCTACAGCAACACAGCGCTTGATAAAATTCTCCTGCTTGTCAACCGGCCGCACCACGAGCGGATAATCATCAGGATCGTCCAGTATGATTTTTCGACCCGCATCAATACCTCCCTCGCCGCCCAGTGCGCGCGCAACATCGTAATAAGGCTGATCGGATTGAAAGCCCTCTTTGTTGATTACCGTATCACCGGCGGGAAAATTAAATACAACAACGTCTTTTCTGGTAACCGGGGCAGCAAACCAGCGCGTGTAAGGAATATGGATCCATTCCACATACGACTTCATGTTCACGAGCGGCATGGTATGGTGCACAAAGGGCATCGCGATCGGGGTATTCGGAATGCGGGGACCGTAACTGAATTTGCTCACAAAAAGAAAATCGTTTACGAGCAGGGTTTTCTCCATGGAAGGTGTTGGAATCACATAAGCTTCGAAAATAAATGTGCGGATAAGTGTAGCCGCTATCACAGCAAATACAGCAGCATCCAGCCATTCACGGGCTACAGATTTTTTATATTTGCGAACCGCTTCAGCTCCGGAGAATTGATCTTTCTTATTGAACCCTATATAAGGAAAATAAAAGACAGGAAGTAAGGCTGCAAGTGCATGCTCATAGATCTTATATTTTCCGAACGTCTTTACAAATTCAATATAGATTCCCATGGAAATAAACCAGCCTACAATAGGAATAGCCTGCCAGAAAACCCAGTGTTTGGGCCTGTCGGCAAGTTCCAGCATTATCCAGGTATTATAGAACGGAATAAAGGCTTTCCAGGCGGGTGATTTTGCTTTTTCAAACATTTTATAAAGACCGAAAGCAGGTAGAAGGAGGATCAATAATTGTATGAGGACGAGCACAAATATCTGATGGGAGGTCATGCGGGAATTTTTATTAGGGGAAAACTAACATATTTATCATCCGTCAAAGTACAGCAGCAGAAATGAATAAGGGAACTTTCTGCCGTTATTTAAATAAAATTTAAGGCTTATTTCTTTGGAAGCACATAATTGTCGACATCTTCACTGGTAATCGTTTTGCCTGAAAGAATAATGAGCCGCTCGATCACATTCCTGAGTTCACGTATATTTCCCGTCCAGTTATAATCCTGCAAGGCGCGAATGGCATCATCATCAATACCTTTTTTGGCAATTCCATATTCAATACAAATATCATTCATGAATTTATCCGTCAGTAAGGGAATATCATCCTTGCGCTCATTTAACGAAGGCACATGAATGATGATCACGCTGAGCCGGTGATATAAATCCAGGCGGAAGGTTTTCTCATCCACTTCCTTCAGCAGGTCCTTATTGGTTGCTGCAATCACGCGCACATCTACGTTTATGTCCTTGTCCCCGCCCACCCGCGTGATCTTTCCTTCCTGAAGCGCCCTCAACACTTTTGCCTGAGCATTCGGGCTCATGTCTCCGATTTCATCGAGAAAAAGCGTTCCCGTATTCGCCTGTTCAAATTTGCCAATGCGCTGTTTGACCGCCGAAGTAAAAGATCCTTTTTCATGGCCGAATAACTCACTTTCAATCAGCTCTCCAGGTATGGCCGCACAGTTCACTTCTATTAAGGGCCCCGCAGAACGGTTGCTCTTTTCATGTACCCAGCGCGCCACGAGTTCCTTTCCAACCCCGTTATCTCCTGTTATGAGTATGCGCGCATCCGTCGGAGCTACTTTTTCTATGGTTTCCCTGATCTTAAGGATGGGCGCTGAGGCGCCAATCATTTCCTGCACCTTGCTCATCCTGCGCTTTAAGACTTTTGTTTCCGCAACGAGGGATGTTTTGTCCATGGCATTGCGGATGGTGATGAGCAGACGGTTCAGATCGGGCGGTTTGGAAATATAATCATAAGCACCTTTCTTAACTGCCTCCACAGCAGTTTCTATGGTGCCGTGTCCGGATATCATAATGATCGGGATGTCAGGGTTTGACTCTTTGGCCTTTTCAAGAAATTCGATGCCGTCCACCTTGGGCATTTTGATGTCACAGAGAATCACATCGTACTCCTTTTCCCTGAATTTTCTTAAGCCCTCCTCCCCGTCTCCCGATTCATCAATTTTATATCCTTCATAGGATAGGATTTCACTCAGGGTCTTACGAATGGCCTTTTCATCATCAATAATCAAAATGCTCGACATGTTTTCGAATTGTTGGTTTATTATTACGGCCTGATTTTCAATTAATTATGGCAGATAAAGACGGGATTGGCGGGTTTTTATTCAACATCGTAAAATTACGTTGCAGATCCCGGATCCGCTGCTTATTTTGTGATCGGCATTATTATAGAAAAACCAATATTTAAAAATCGATCCTATGAAACAGGAAATGGATAATTCCGCCAACACCCAGGCGAAAGTTTTTGTTAAGCTGGCCGTTTTTGGCTTTGTTCTTATTGGCTTTGCTTATGTTTCCCTGCTTTTTCTTGGCAACGCATTAAAAGCTATTCACTAAAAATAAGTTCCCGGATCATGTATTCATGGTTCGGGATTTTTATTTTACCCTTTTTGCACCTCCAGCTGTACAATGGCATCCACCGGATCCAGGCTGAATCCTTTCAGATCAATCATCAGGTAATCATCTGCTAAACGCTGAAACCGGAGCTCTTTTCCCTCCATTTTCGCCGACTTCACTTTGTAGGGTATTTTCAAAAAGAACTTATCTCCGTCTGTTTTAAATAAATGGAGGAAAACCAGGTTTCCTTTTTCCGTGACAGCGCCCCAGGGTTGCGGTTTGATAAACCCTGCCCGCGTTCCATATACTGTTTCTCCGTTTTTCCGTAACCATCTGCCTATGCTATCCAGCCTGTCCGTAAACTGCGTTTGTATCTCTCCGTTAGGCAACGGTCCTATATTAAGTAAAAGATTCGCTCCATACCCGGCATCTTTCACCAGCAGACGGATCAGGTCCGTGGTTGACTTATAATTGTTGTCTGTAATATTAAAGCCCCATGAATTGTTAATGGTCTCGCAGGTTTCCAATGGCAGTGTTGAAACAGCCTGGCCCCCGAAGCCCGTGCTGTTTCCGCCGGGAAGGTCCTTTTCAAACATCTGAAAATCTTCTCCGGGTATTGGACTGAGGTGATGATTATTACCGATCAGGCAGGCGGGCTGCAGCCGGTGAATAAGCTGGTAGATTTCGGGAAGGTGCCAGTCAACATTCGGTTGCAGGTGCTTGTCTTTTTCGTTGGAAAGCTGGTCCCAGTATCCGTCGAACCATACGCCG
>PLEB01000058.1 GCA_003136915.1 Chitinophagaceae bacterium | reverse complement strand
CCATGATCATCCGGAATCTTATTCAGCCCGTTATCAGTTGTCAGGTTAAGGCGGGCTTTCCCCTGGTGGGTCTTGATAACCTAATCGATGACAGAACGCTTAATTTCACCAAGGGATGGGGAAACGTGAACCTCCGCTATACCGGTCCCCTTACAGACAATGAACAGGTCGCGAAGGATCTTTACGGTGACTTTATTATGGATTCCGCAGAATTCACCTACATGCCCAGGAATTTCAATCTCACAAACGGCAAAGGAAAAATCAATTTTGCAGGAAAGGATATGACCATAGAAGATCTGCATCTGAATGCCGGAAACACAGATCTGTTGTTGAATGGAACCATGAAAAATCTTTTATCAAGCAATGGCAAGGGCGGACTGGTAACCCTGGATTGGAATATCAGAAGCAACCGGATCAACTTAAGCGACTTCAAAGCTTTCCTGAAAAAGAAATCCGGCTCCGAACCCAAAAAGAAAAAGAAGGTCCTGCTCTCGGAAACCCTTTCTAAAATAACGGACCTGCTCGAGACGGATAATATGCAGCTGGACCTGCAGGCGAAGCAACTCAACTACAAAAAATTTGCGGCGACCAATATCCGCACCGTGATGGAATTGGACGAAGATGCCATAAATGTTAAAGATCTCACACTGGACGAAGCCGGAGGAACCATTAAGGCCCAGGGATCCGTGCGCAACCAAATTGCGTCCAACCCGTTTTCTTTCAAGGCAACCTGCAGGCATGTTGACATGAGTAAGTTGCTCGCAGCTTTCAACAATTTCGGACAGAATGCTATCACAGATAAAAATATTCAGGGATCGCTGGATGCCAGCATTGATTTAAAAGGCGAAGTGACGGAAAAATTTCAGGTAATATCCGACAGCACGAAAGGTCAGGTTGATTTCAATCTCCGGGAAGGACGGCTCGTGCAGTTTGAACCGGTTCAAAAGATTTCGCAGACAGTTTTTAAGAACCGGAATTTTTCAGATATCCAGTTTGCCGACCTGCATGATCGTTTATCCATTGCCGGGAAAACCATTACCATCAACCGGATGGAGATCCAATCCAGTGTCATGAATATGTTTGTGGAAGGAACATACAATATGAAAAAGGGTGCGGACCTGAGCATCCAGGTTCCGCTTTCGAATCTCAGTCCCGGGGATAAGGTGCCGAAGAATCGTGGTACCGACAGCAGAACCGGCGTCAGTGCGGTACTCAGAGCAAAGAACGGCGATGACGGCAAACTCAAGATCACCTGGGATCCTTTCAAAAAATCAGTCCGCAAAATGAAGAAAAATAAATAATTTCTTTATCGACAGCGCCAGGCTGCGCTTTGCCTGAATGCATTCCCTATAAGAATTTATCGGTAACTTTACAGGCTCCAAAAAAATTATTTTTAATGGAATTTAAGGTCCATTCTTCTTACTCACCTGCAGGCGATCAGCCGGAGGCAATCCAGCAACTGACGGAAGGAATTCTGCAGGGTGAAAAATATCAGACTCTGCTCGGCGTTACAGGTTCAGGAAAAACATTCACCATAGCGAATGTGATCCAGAATGTTCAGAAACCCACGCTGGTTCTGACCCATAATAAAACCCTGGTGGCGCAGCTTTACGGGGAATTCAAACAATTCTTTCCGGATAATGCCGTAGGTTACTTTGTTTCTTACTATGATTATTATCAGCCCGAGGCATACATGCCTGTAAGCGATACCTATATTGAAAAAGATCTTTCCATCAATGAAGAACTCGATAAACTGCGTTTGCAGGCAACTACAGAATTATTGAGCGGGAGGCGGGACATTATTGTCGTGGCTTCGGTTAGTTGTATTTATGGTATCGGTAATCCGGATGAGTTCGAGAATGGAATCATTCGAATCAAGCAGGGCCAAACCATTTCCCGCCAGGGCTTTTTGCATTCCCTGGTGAACTCACTTTATTTCCGCGATCAGTTTGAATTTAAAAGAGGTTCATTCCGCGTGCAGGGCGATACAGTGGATATCAATCTGCCCTACCTGGATTATGGCTACAGGGTCACTTTTTTCGGGGACCAGATTGAGGAAATAGAAAGCTTTGAAATGAAAAGCGGAAAGCGCATCATGCCAATGGAAAACGCAGCTGTGTTTCCTGCCAACCTTTACCTGGCGCCAAAAAATATGATCCAGCAGATCCTGCAGGAGATCCAGGATGAAATGACCGCGCAGGTGAATTACTTTAAGAGTTCAGGAAAATTCATTGAAGCACAACGGCTGAGTGAACGCGTCAACTTTGACGTAGAGATGATCCGCGAACTCGGTTACTGCAATGGCGTGGAAAACTACTCCAGGTTTTTTGACCGGAGGAAGCCGGGCACAAGACCTTTCTGTTTGCTTGACTATTTTCCCGATGATTTTTTATGTGTGATCGATGAAAGTCATCAAACGATTCCACAGGTTAGCGGCATGTATGGCGGTGACCGAAGCAGAAAGCTCGTTCTGGTCGACTATGGATTTCGTCTTCCTTCCGCACTGGACAATCGTCCGCTTAACTTTCACGAATTTGAATCCATGACCGCGCAAACCATTTATGTTTCCGCAACGCCGGGTGATTATGAACTGGAGAAAACAGAAGGCGTTGTTGTTGAACAGGTGGTTCGTCCGACTGGTTTACTGGATCCGCCGATCGAGATCCGCCCAAGTGTAAACCAGATCGATGACCTGCTTGACGAGATTGATAAACGCATCCGCAAGGGGGACCGCGTGCTGGTAACCACACTCACCAAACGTATGGCCGAGGAAATGGATAAATACCTGCACCGGATCAACATAAAATCAAAATATATTCACAGCGAAGTAGACACTTTGGAAAGAGTCGAGATCCTTCGGCAGCTAAGACTTGGGGAAATCGATGTGCTGGTTGGCGTCAACCTCCTGAGAGAGGGTTTGGATCTTCCCGAAGTTTCTCTTGTCGCCATTCTGGATGCGGATAAAGAAGGATTTTTAAGAAATGAAAGATCACTTACTCAAACTGCGGGGCGTGCGGCGCGCAATATAGACGGACTCGTGATCTTTTATGCAGATAAAATGACGGTGAGCATGCAGCGCACCATTGATGAAACCAGCAGGCGCCGTCAGAAACAGGTAGAATATAATGAAGCGCACCAGATCACACCTAAAACAATTTTCAAATCCAGGCAACAGGTTTTTGCCCAAACCTCCGTGCTGGATATCAAGGGCTACGATGAAAGAAATCCCTACGCCATAGCAGGAGACCAGGGGCTTGTGGCCATTGCCGGCGAGGAAGAAGCGGAATATAAAACCATTCCGCAGATGGAAAAAGCCATTACCAAAATAAAAAAGGAAATGGAGAAGGCGGCACGTGACCTGGATTTCATGGAAGCTGCACGGCTCAGGGATCAGATGTTTTTGATGCAAAAGAAGTTGGGGGAGATGCGGAGTAATGTGTAAATATGGTAATGTGCTAATGTGATAGCGAGGAATTTGAAAATTTGAAAATTAGAGGAAGAACGAAAAAGGAATTCAAGTAGCATGAAAAAAAAATTGTTTTTATTGGATGCCATGGCCCTGATCTTCCGTGCTTATTATGCGCTGATACGTAGTCCGCGGATTACTTCCAGGGGGAAGAACACCAATGCACAATTTGGTTTTACAAATACGCTTGTCGAATTGCTCAACTCACAGGATCCATCACATATCGCTGTTTGTTTTGATACCGAAGCCCCTACTGAACGACATATTGATTTTACAGATTATAAAGCTAACCGGCAGGATGCTCCGGAAGACCTGGTCATTGCTATTCCGGATATTAAGAAGATCATCCGCGGATTTCAAATACCCATCGTGGAACTGGATGGCTATGAAGCCGATGATGTGATCGGTACCCTGAGCTGTCAGGCTTCAGCAGCGGGTTACGAGGTTTTTATGGTGACGCCGGACAAAGATTACGGCCAGCTGGTGAACGACCACGTGAAAATTTATAAACCCGGGTACCAGGGCGGTGATGTGGAAATACTCGGTGAGGCGGAAGTGCTGAGCAAATGGAATATTAAAGAGATACCACAAGTGATCGACATCCTCGGGTTGATGGGTGATACCGTAGATAATATTCCGGGCATTCCGGGGATCGGCGAAAAAACAGCTGCAAAATTGCTCAGTGAATACCATACGCTTGAGAATGTGCTCGCCAACGCAGGAAATATTAAGGGTGCATTGGGAGAAAAAGTAAAGGCAGGCAGGGACCTGGCCATCATGAGCAAGAAACTCGCTACCATCATCACGAATGTTCCCGTCCAGTTTCATGAAGAAGATTTCAAGCGAAAGGAATGGAACAAGGATGCCCTACGTGAAATATTTGCTGAGCTGGAATTCCGGACAGTTGCAAAGAGGATCCTCGGAGAAGAACTCCCGGGCCTGCAGGGACAAAAAGTGCAACCCGAAGGCAGACAGCAGGATCTCTTTGGAAATGCAGTAGAAAAACCCGGGGAAAAAGATCAGGAGGAGCCTGCACCCAGCCTTCATGCAGAAAAAAATATTTCCAATACACAACACAATTACACTTGTGTAGATACAGATGAAAAAATAAAATTGCTCGTTACCCAGTTGCAGGCCGAAACGGAAGTATCCTTCGACACGGAAACAACAGGCATCGATGCAAATAATGCGGAGCTGGTTGGCTTGAGCTTTTCCTGGAAAGAAGGAGAAGGACATTATGTACCTGTTCCCGCCGACCGCGAACGGGTAAAACAGATTCTCTCAGCCTTTGAACCTTTGTTCAATGATCCCGGGCGGACCTGGGTCGGACAAAATATTAAATACGATCTGCTTGTACTGAAATGGTATGACATGGATTTAAAAGGCAAGCTCTTTGATACGATGCTGGCCCATTATGTAATTGATCCGGAAGGAAAAAGAAATATGGACCTGCTCAGCGCACAATACCTCGGATATGAGCCGGTACCGATCGAGGACCTGATCGGCAAAAAAGGAAAGACCCAGGGGAATATGCGGGATGTGGCCCTGGATAAGATCACAGAGTATGCAGCAGAAGATGCAGACATCACCTACCAGTTAAAAAAGAAGTTTTCTCCACTGTTGAAAACGAAATCGGTCGAGAGGGTTTTTCATGAAGTGGAAAATCCGCTGGTGAAAGTACTGGCCGCTATGGAATTTGAGGGCATCCGTGTGGATGAAGATTTCCTAAAGGAGTATTCCAAAGAACTGGAGCGGGATGCCGGACTTGCGGAGGAAAGCGTTTACCAGCAGGCCGGCGTGCGTTTCAATCTTTCTTCACCAAAACAATTGGGCGAAGTATTATTTGACAAACTCAATCTCGACCCCAAAGCGAAAAAAACCAAGACCGGTCAATATGCAACGGGCGAAGATGTGCTGCTCAAACTGAGTCACCAGAGCAAGATCGTAGATGATATCCTTGCTTACCGGGAACTGTCCAAATTGAAATCCACTTATGTGGACGCACTACCGGCTATCATCAACCGAAAAACTGGCCGGGTGCATACGAGCTATGCGCAGGCTGTTGCTGTAACGGGCCGGCTGGCCAGCAACAATCCGAACCTGCAGAATATCCCGGTCAGAACAGAAAGGGGGCGCGAGATCAGGAAGGCATTTATTCCCCGGGATAAGGACCATGTGCTGGTATCTGCCGATTACTCCCAGATTGAATTGCGTATCGTAGCAGCCATCAGCGGAGATCCCAATATGGTTAAATCATTTAAAGAAGGGAAGGATATCCACAGTGCAACAGCGGCCAGGGTTTTTGGGGTGGAGGAAAAGGACGTGACCAAAGAAATGCGCTACAAAGCAAAGAGCGTGAATTTTGGGATCATTTACGGGCAAGGGGCTTTTGGTCTGGCCGATAACCTGGGTATTTCAAGATCAGAAGCAAAAGAAATCATCGAAAACTACAAGAAGCAATTTGTTAATATTCAGCAATACATGGATGATACCATTCAGTTTGCACGGGAGAACGGATATGGACAAACACTGATGGGACGCAAACGCTGGTTGAGAGATATCAATTCGTCGAATTTCACCGTTAGAGGATTTGCGGAGAGGAATGCCATCAATTCACCGATCCAGGGAACGGCCGCTGACATGATCAAGCTGGCTATGATCAAGATTCATGAAGCTTTCATTAAGAACAAGTTCAGGTCGAAAATGCTACTCCAGGTGCATGATGAGCTCGTATTTGACGCCCATCGGGATGAGGTGGAAGCCATCCAGCCGATCATCATCGAATGCATGCAGCAGGCACTCCTTTTGCCCCATGATGTTCCGGCGGAAGCGGAGATCGGTTTCGGGGCTAACTGGCTGGAAGCCCATTAGGTATATATTAACATAGTATTCTGAAATAAACATCAAACTTAGAGGTTTAATTGTAGTCTTACTTTGGAAAAGATCCCCCTACGGGGCCCAAAAACTAATGAATTTGAACATAAATTATTACTCATGAAAAAGCTCTCTGTGAAACTCACCATGCTAGCCTCTATGATGCTGATTTTCAGCTTCAGCAGGGCGGCCGACGACCAATGGCCAAAACAGATGACCGCAACTGACGGGAGTCTGATTAAGGTTTACCAGCCCGCACCGGAGTCATTTGTCGGCAACACCCTCAAATTCCGGTCTGCTATATCTGTTGTTGAAAATGGAAGTACGGAGCCTGTATTCGGTACTTTCTGGGCAACAGCAAAAGTGGAAACGGATCGGGATAACCGCCAGATAGTGATCAGTTCACTAAACACGACAAATATCAAGATCCCTGCGATTACCGATCAGGACAAAATCGATCTTATTGATAATGCGCTGGAATCGCAGTTCCCGGAAACTGCCGGCCCCATGTCTCTGGATAATATCCTGAGCACGCTGGAGCAAACCCAGGAAGAAACCAAGCTTTCCCAGGATATTTCTAATAAGCCGCCCAAAGTAATTTTTGTAACACAGCCTTCCATGCTGGTAGTTATAGACGGTGAGCCCAAGCTGCAGCGCAATCCTGACTGGAAGCTGGATCAGGTGATCAACACACCATTTACCATCCTCAAAAACGGGGATGGTCAGTACTACCTGTTCGGAAACGGTCATTGGTATATTTCTCCGGAACCTACCGGACCATATCGTTTTACCAACGATGATGTTCCGCAAAACCTCCATAATGTTGAGCAGCAGATCCAAAGCAAGGAACAACAGAATTCAAATAATAATAGCAACCAGGCTCAGAACAATAATGGCCAGGATAATGATCAGGACGCTACGATTCCAAATATTATCGTCAGTACCGTTCCTGCAGAGTTAATTCAATCCAAGGGCGAGCCTGATTTTACACCGATACAGGGAACTACCTTATTATATGTCAACAATTCGTTGAATGACATATTTATGGATGAAAATTCCCAGCAATATTTTGTATTGATCTCCGGAAGATGGTTCCAGGCTAAAAACCTGAAGGCAAATGATTGGAGATACATTGCGGCCGATCAGCTGCCGGCTGACTTTGCAAGGATACCGCCCGGATCGCCTAAGGACAACGTGCTTGCAAGCGTGGCCGGTACTGACCAGGCACGGGATGCGGTAACGGATGCGCAGGTTCCCCAGACGGCCAAAGTGGACCGGCACACAGCTGCGACAAACGTAACTTATGATGGCCAGCCCAAGTTTACAGATATTAGTGGAACAGATCTGCAATATGCCGTAAACACTTCTTCCACCGTTCTGCGCACGAGCAATGGCAGGTTTTATACGGTTGATAATGGCGTATGGTTTGTTTCTGATAATCCCAACGGACCCTGGGCAGTAAGTACAGACAGGCCCGATGAAGTGGATCGCATTCCGCCGAATAACCCGGCTTACAATTCAAAATATGTTGATGTGTATGATTCGGATCCGGATTATGTGTACGAGGGATATACGCCGGGTTACCTGAACAGCTATGTCTACGGACCAACCGTTGTTTACGGAACCGGTTATAATTATGATCCATGGTATGACGGATTCTATTTTCCCAGGCCTTGGTCATGGGGATTCAATTACGGTTACTCCCCATTT
>PLEB01000358.1 GCA_003136915.1 Chitinophagaceae bacterium | reverse complement strand
CGAGAAGGGATAGCCCGATATTGGTCGGAGATGTACGATGTGCGATCCTGTCCACCGGACTCTCCTGGTAATTATCCGGAGGCAGCCAGTTATCTCCGGCAGTCACAAAGGTTTCAAAGAAGGCCCAGGTCTTGCGCGCGAGTTTGTGCAGGAATTTTTTCTGCTCATCGTTCAGCACCACGGGCTTTCCTTTATAAGGCAGGCTGATCTTCCAGGTGATGGCCGGAACTACGAGCCAGCCAATGAGGAAAGGCAGCGTAACTTCAATTCCCGGGGCATCCCAATAACTCATCCATCCAAAAACGAGCAGGGCAATTACGGGGGGAAACCACATGGAAAGATAGCTGCGAAAAAAAGTCTTGCTTTCCCGGTTCTGTAAATTATTGGAAGGATTCCACTTCAGGAGTTTGCGGTGACTGATCAGCACGCGCCAATTTGTACGGAAGATAGCATCAACATTCAGTGAAGCCTCGTAAGGAAGCGTCAGGATCATGAGGATCTGTTGTGAAAAATGATGAATCGTAAACCGGATGCTGATGATCATATGAGGCAGCAAATGCACATCTTCCGGTTTCTGCCAGATCTCCCAGAAAAAACTTACCATCGAAGGCAACAGCAGGATAGTCAGGATCGAAATAGTCCAGAACATCGGCGAATCAGAATACATCCAGCCAAATAACAGCATGACGAATAATGAAATGGGGACCAGGCTGCGGCGCAGATTATCGAAGATCTTCCATCTGGACAATGCCGAGATCGGGTTTTTTACAAATCTCCGCGATCCGCCAGGAACCAGGGGCCATAGCCAGCTCGTGATCTGCCAGTCGCCGCGGATCCAGCGATGACGGCGTTTCATATCCACATCATATCGGCTTGGATAAGCCTCATACAATTGAACATCACTCAATAATCCGCAGCGCGCATAACTTCCTTCCAGCAGATCATGACTCAGTATCCGGTTTTCCGGGAACCTGCCATCGAGTGCCTTCCCAAAAGCATCAACATCGTAAATGCCTTTTCCTATAAACGATCCTTCTCCAAAAAGATCCTGGTACACATCTGAAATTGCCCGCGTGTAAGGATCAATTCCGGGTTCATTGGCATGCATACGGGCATAGAGCGTGCTTTTTTCCGAAGGGAGGCTAACGGCAACGCGTGGTTGCAGTATGCCATAGCCATCCGTGACCCTTTGTTTTTTTTCATTGTAGTAAGGATGGTTCATCGGATGTGCCATAGTACCGGTAATTTTCCACCCGGCATCACGCGGGAGCTGGGTATCCGTATCCAGCGTGATCACATATTTCACCTTTTCATACAGTTCGGGCTCGCCGACAATCAGTGAAAAATTTTCTTTCCCATGCCCGCGCAACAAGGCATTCATCTCCGCCAGTTTCCCCCGTTTGCGCTCATATCCCATCCATATCTTGTCTTTCGCATTATATTTTCTCGGCCGGTGAAATAAAAAGAAAATTTCGTTATTTAACTTCCCGTATCTCTCATTTAAAGCGACGATCCTGTCGTGTGCCTCGTTGAGCAATTCTAGTTCTCCTGGCCGGCTCTCTGTTTGGGCATCCTTGAAATCCGTGAGCAAAGCAAAATGGATATTCGGGTCGCGGTTAGCCAGAAAGCGCACTTCCAGGTTTTCAACCAGCTCTTCCAATTCTTTTGAATCATCGAACATGGAAGGTATCGCCACCAGGGTCCGGAATTCCGGGGGAATTCCTTCGGAAAAATCCATTCGCGGCAACACACGCGGACGAATCAGGATAGTCGTGACCCAGTTTATCAGTGTGATAGAAAGCTGACTGCAGGCGATCAGCGTAAAAAATTCTATGACCCAGATTGCCCAGGGATGTCTGAGGCCATTTACGTATTCCTGGTGAACAAGCGCACCCGAAAAAAACGCGGCGCCTATAAAGCTAAATCCGGAATACAGTGTTAAAGGTATTTTCCAACAGCCACGTGCAATGCGCTCCGCATAGGAGAAATGTACATCAGCAGATTTCTCCAGTTTCTTTACGCCTTTTCCAATCAGGTAATAGCCCACATGGGAGGCCTTGGAATAGTCGGGCTGCTCAGCATCCCCCTGCTTCGCCATATCCACTGCCATGCGGGCAATTTCTGATTCGGTGCGTCCACTGCCCTTGGCCAGTTTTTCAACCATGTGTCGGTATTCATCCCTCGTGCGAAAGTCCATGGACTGATACACGTGAGTGCTTTCCGTGCGCAATATATTTTCAACAGTGCTGATGTTTTCTACGAAATCCCGCCAGTTATTGCTGCTTAAAAAACGAAGGCTTCCAATACTGTTTGCAATGGAAACCTGGTCAGCGGCCTGTTTCTGATTTTCGATATGTACGAGCTCATCACTGGTCATGCCTTTTTCTGACAACCGCTGCTCGATCCAGCTGATGGGCAATGCAAAGGCAGAGCCCTTCCCAACCAGCCGCCGGGTAAGTTCGGCGACAAAGGAACTTTCCATAGGAGGCCCGTACCGCGCCATGTCTGCGATCACCAGGATCAGGCTTTTCGGATCTTTTTCAGCTGTCTGCGTCATCTGGTCGGCCCAGTAATCTGCCAGGTTCTTGTTGATCCTGTCCTTCGCTATAAGTGCAGCCAGCCGGCGCAGGTTTTCAATTAGGGCCAGCCTGAGCATGATCGGAATGGCCCAGAGTTCTCCAAGCTTTAATTCGGAAACCTCCTGGTATGATGCTGTAAAACTGTTCAGGCTTTTCAGGTCTACACGTCCGTCGCTGTGGGCAATAAGTTCAATGGCCAGATCATAGACGCGTGGCAGGCCCGCAGAAGGCCCTTTCAACAATTGAGGAAGTCCTTTACTATAGCCCTTGGGCAAGTGTTTTTTACCTGTATAGATCTGTTCCTCGATCAGGTAAAAGTTATCCAGCAGCCATTCTCCCGCGGGCGTGATCCGGATATTTTCTTTTGCGGATTCCGTGAGCAGGTTATGCACTTCAAGAAGGATCTCTTCATTTTCTGCCAGTCTTCTTAATAACTGTTCAGGCGTGTGTTCGGCCGTGAGCTGGTGCGTTTTGGCCAGGGTCTTCGCATAAGCTTCCAGCTGTTCAAGACTGAAAAGTTCAGATCGGATAGGCGCCTTCTCATTATCATACTTGTGCATGAGATTATCTCCCAGAAAAGAGATACGCAACTGTGTTAAGAATTCCTGTATCGGCGTGATATTCACTTTCAAATGAACGCGGTTTTTGAGTTGCGGCAGGGTCTTAAAACTTTCAATACCCTACCATCATATAAAAAACAATACCATAGGAACCGGGTAAGATTACCTGGGTTGTATCGGGTAACCCCGGGATGCGGCGTAGATGCAGGTGTATGATGCTCCGAAATAAAGTATAATGGATGAATAATACACCCAAAGCATCAGGATCACAATGGAAGCCGTTGTACCATATGTGAGACCGATCCTTGAATTTCCCAGATAGAATCCAATGGCGAATTTACCGATTAAGAATAGAAATGCAGTTATTGTTGCGCCGGTAATTGCATCTTTCCACCGGATAACCGCATTGGGGAGTATTTTAAATATCAGGGTGAACAGGAAACTGACGACGATCAGGATGATTATAATATTCAGCAGGTAGAACAGGTTCACCATGGAACTGTTGAATAATATCTTGAGGCGGTCGCTCCAGGCATCTACCACTGCATTGAGCACGAGCGATACCATGAGCAGGAAAGCGACGCCTATCAACAAAGAAAAAGAAATAAGTTTTTTGATCATGGCTACAAGAAAACCTTTTTTACTCGGAGCCGGAATGGACCATAAATAGTTAATTGAACCCTGGATCTCGGAAAACACCCCGGAAGCCCCGAGGATCAAAATGATCGCACCGATTATGCCCCCGGCCATACCATGATTTGATTGGCGGATATTGGTGATGACATCCTGGACCAGCATGGCGGCATTACCTCCTACCAGTCCGCTGATCTCACGATAGACTCGCCCCTCCACAGCCTGCCTTCCGAAGAATATGCCCGCGAGTGAAATAATCACAATCAGTAAAGGGCACAAAGAAAAAACAGTATAGTAGGATAAGGCAGCGCTAAGTTTTAGTCCATTGAAAGAATCAAAATGCAGAAATGTTCCCTTGGCAAGCAACCAATATTTCTTAAAGCGATTTTGCATATGCGTTATATGGCTGAAGGAAAGGAAATCCGTGCCATCCATTCAAAGCAGGATTAAAAGGATTCAGAAGCAGTTTGGGGAATTCTTTACTCATTTTGTAAATCGTATGCACAATAAAAAATGATTTCCCTATATGGGAATTAGCCTGACGTGAATATAATTCAAATAATAGATTGATGATAAGGAATTTAAGTAATGCATGCGAGTCGAAAATCCATTCCCAAAAAATGGTACTTATTTTGAACTTTCTCTTCCATCCTGTAACCACCAAAAAAGAAAATATGACTCGTTATCTGCCCTTGTCATTTGTAGAGGAGAAAGTGCGCGACCTTGAGAACGCTTTATTTTTTTCCACCAGTGACACCGTATTGAAAATTCCACCTTGCGTAGTAAAGATCCTGCGTATAGACGAATTCGGACAGCTTTGGTTTGTTGTACCGAGGCCAACACAGTTCATTCACACATTCGATAAAATCTTTCAGGCCAAACTGGATTTTTTCCGGAAGGGCCGCGATTACTACCTGAAAATTTTGGGGAAGGCCTATATCATAAATGATCCCGAAGATGTCAACAGCATTGAAGGCCTGAGTGAGGCCATCAAACAAAAGGCAAGAAGAAACGAACTGGTAATATTGAAAGTGAAGATGACCCATGTCGATTACGCTGAAAAAAACCAGGCAAAAGTTTCACCGCGCATGCTGATGGGCCAGGTTAAGGTACTTGTCCATCATTGGTTTCTTCAAACCAGGCCGCAAAGCCAGGAATTCTTCAGCAGGATACCCGCAAATCATTCAGTCCAGGCTCCTGCTTATTCTAACTGATCCTGCCGTTATCCATATCCACGCATTTCCATTTTACTGGCATACTTTTGTACCGGCTACAATTCTATTAAATGATTGAAAAGAAAAGTTCTCGTCATTCAGCATGGCTCTATATTGTTTCTGGGTTGGCCATTATTGGAATTATTGCAGGTTTCTTCTGGCAAAATATCAAGTACGAACTGGTCAGGCGAAAATTAAGCACGGCCATTTCAGGAAAATCAGCGGGGCTTTACCGGCTTTCCTATAAGAATCTGGTTATTGATGAAGTCGCCGGGAATATTTCCGTTGAAGACGTGCACCTGGCAACGGATAGTTCAGTTTATTTGCAACTAAGTAAGGGAGATAATCCGCCGGCACGCATTGATATCTCGATACCAAAAATGGTAATTACCGGGGTCAAAACGCCCAAGGCCCTTCTGAATAAAGAGCTGGAAGGCCATTCCATCAATATTCAAAGCGCGGTAATACAACTTACCACAGGAAAACAAGGAAACAATTCCTCCAAAACCAAACTGGTAGATGAGATCTATGAACAGGTGCTTGGTAATCTTCAGCGGGTTAAAGCAGACAGCCTGAACCTCCAGGATATTACGTTTATCATAAAGGATCCCGAATCCGGAAAGGCAAAATTTGAAGGAAGAGGTTTTTCATGCGGACTCGCCGATATTTTAATTGACAGCCTGCATCAGAACGACAGTTCGCGGATTCTTTTTGCCAAAGAAATTTCGATCCGCTGCAACAACCTTAGCCTGAATTCAAAAGACAAGCAGTATAAATATATCTTTTCCGGGTTGGATTACAATAGTAC
>PLEB01000121.1:8450-15842 GCA_003136915.1 Chitinophagaceae bacterium | reverse complement strand
GCGAGGTTCATAAAATTTATACAGGCTACCACAAGAATGAAAATGGCAACGATAAAAAAAATATTTACGTACTGTGCGTTTCCATGGCCGGGCAAATCAACCTGTAGTCCGTTGGAGTGCAAGTGGATGCTTGTTAGCGGTTGTAACTGAAATTTGACCTTTATATCGGTGACATGCTTCTTGTATATCTCATCCATCTGGGAGCAAAGCTTTGAAATGGATGCAGCCGCTGGAACAAAATATTTATCCAACTCTACATAGGTATAGAAGTTAAAGTTATCCCATACATTATTTTTTATGTCAGCATTATCCTGGCCAATGGCAGACATCGGTAAAATAAAATCGAATTGCAGATGGGAATTGAACGGGATATTGGCCAGTACCCCGGTTACTGTAACCAGGTCACTGTTGTTCAGGCGCAAGGTTTTGCCGAGGGCATCTGTACCGCCGAAATATTTTTTAGCCATTTCCTCAGTCAGCAGCACAGCATCCGGGCGCATTAAGGCCGTAAGGCGGTTTCCTCTTACCAACGGGTAGGAAAACATTTGCAGAAAAGTAGAATCAGCATAAAAAACCTGCTTCTCTTCAAACTTTCTATTACCTGATGCGAAGATTTCAGTTGATAAATGGCTTAAGCGTACCGTATTTTTTATTTCTGGCATTTCTGTTTGTAAACCAGCAGGCATACCGGCGGGATTCACTGCGGCTCTAAAATCACTGGCATTACAAGTAATGCGGTAGATCCGATCCGCGTCGTTGTTAAACCGGTCATAGCTTAATTCGTTCTGCACCCAGAGAAGGATAAGAATACTGGCTGTCATTCCAATTGCAAGGCCGGAAATATTAATTAAGGAATAAGCCTTATGATGGACTAAATTCCTTAAAGCCATCTTGAAGTAGTTTTTCAGCATGTTCACTGGATTAGCGGGTTGACAAATGCGGAGGAATTGAACAGAATAGCAGCCAATTAAATACCAAAAAGCTATTCATTTCTTAATCAATGATCTGCGCGCCAGGGAATTTGCTAAACTGTACGCTTTTGATACGGGTGTGTCCTATGCCTCGTATAGCGTTATGCCTTTATCGGTCCTGTATATTTTCTCCATTTGTCAATCACCTGTTCCATATCCGTGGGCAGTTCACTGACAAACAATTTTTCTTCTTTGGTTGAAGGATGAATGAACCCGAGCGTTTTGGCGTGAAGTGCCTGGCGGTTGCAGATAGCAAAACAATTTTCTACAAACTGCTTATACTTGGTGAATATCGTTCCTTTTACAATTTTGTCTCCTCCGTAAGTATCGTCATTAAACAGAGGGTGGCCAATGGATTTCATGTGCACGCGAATCTGGTGCGTGCGGCCTGTTTCCAGAACACATTGAACCAGGGTCACGTATCCAAATCTTTCAAGGACCTTGTAATGGGTGACAGCCTCTTTTCCGTGTTCACCTTCCGGATAAGATTCGAATTGTTTCCGGAACCGCTGGTGGCGGCCAACATGCGCAATTATAGTTCCTTTATCGTCTTCCATATCTCCCCAAACAAGGGCGACGTATTGTCGCTTCACCGTGTGATCAAAGAATTGCTTTGCAAGGGATGCCAAGGCAGCGCTTGTTTTTGCCAGCACGAGAAGTCCGCTGGTGTTCTTATCTATCCGGTGAACAAGTCCGAACCGCGGCAAGGTCTCTTCAGAAATTGACTTATTCTTCTCCCGGAGATACCAGGCTACCCCGTTGATCAGGGTCCCGCTGTAATTCCCGGAAGCGGGATGAACGACCAGTCCGGCCGGTTTGTTGATTACCAATACTGCATCATCTTCATAAAAAATATTCAGCGGCATTTTTTCCGGGATAATTTCTTCTCCCGCAACCTGTTTTTCAGAATAGGTGAGGATATTGTCACCCGGACGGATCTTGTAGTTTGCAGATACAACCTGATTGTTCACCAGCACCCTTCCTCCGTCAATAGCCTGCTGCACCTTATTGCGCGAAATATTTTCAATCCTTGCAGTGAGGAATTTGTCAAGTCGTACCGACTCCTGGCCCTTATCCACTATGAGGTTCAATCTTTCGTAAAGCGCTTCAGAGGATTCAGCTATTTCTTCA
The DNA here is from genome assembly GCA_003136915.1 of Chitinophagaceae bacterium. Classification (GTDB taxonomy): domain Bacteria; phylum Bacteroidota; class Bacteroidia; order Chitinophagales; family Chitinophagaceae; genus Puia. The sequence continues at coordinate 13,740 of PLEB01000121.1, read as the reverse complement.
GCGATGTCAGGATTGATCGCTCCTTTTGAAGCCGGTAAATCCTCTTTGCGGAGCTCAATATTTTCTTCGGAAGGACCCGATGGGCTTTCCCGGATCCCCGATCTTTCTTTTATCTTTTTGTCAATTTTACCGGAATCTTTTTCTTCTCCTTTAACTCCGCCAGATTTCTTGCTCATCCGGCAAAAATACTGCCGCCGGTGCACATAAAGTCCATCAACCCTCCCACGCTTCGCCTCGGCGGGCAAAGCCATCAACTATCAACCCAACTAATATGTTTCCCATAAATTTGTACCATGGAGCTTATATTATTTAAGGATCTGGGTAAAATGAATTATCCTGAAGCATGGGATTACCAGGAATCCCTGCTGCAGAAAAATGTAGGCATCAAAACCCGGGTCAGGTCGGGCGAAGCGGGAAGCGAAGAAGCCGGCACTTTGAATTACCTGCTCTTTGTGGAGCATCCACCGGTATATACAATCGGGAAGAGCGGGCACGATGAAAATGTGCTGCTCAATGAAGCGGAAATGAGGGAACGCGGAATCCGGTTTTTCCGGACCAACCGGGGTGGCGATATAACCTTTCATGGCCCCGAACAGATTGTAGGATATCCCATCCTTGACCTCGAGAAATTCGGTACGGATATTGGAAAATACCTCCGCAACCTGGAAGAGGTGATTATCCGGACCCTGGGAGATTATGGCATCCGGGGAGAGCGTTCAAAGGGCGAAACGGGCGTCTGGATCGAACCCGGGATTCCGGGCAGGGAAAGAAAGATCGCAGCCCTCGGCGTTCGCTGCAGCCGCTGGATCACCATGCATGGTTTTGCATTTAATATCAATACTGACCTGAGTTATTTTGAGGGGATAATTCCCTGCGGCATCCGCAACAAGCGCGTAAGTTCACTGGCCTTGGAACTGGGAAGAAACATAGATCTGGCCGAGGTGAAGACCCATCTCAAATCGCATTTTGAGGAAGTTTTTCAAGCCGCAATCGTGCCGATGGAAGAGATTCCCGCCTGAATTTAGATTCCATGCTTTGTGATGGATGATCATCGTGTAGTCTGGCCTCACAGGCAGACCGAAGCGAGCGCTAGAATTCTTTAGGTATAAATAGTTTATTCTTCTCTTTAAGCTTGCCGTCTTCAAACAATTCAAAACGGAACCATCCGGAGTGCATGAAATTGGTTTTATCAATGATCAGCAGCGGATCCCTAATATTCTTTATTTCCAGCAGTGGCGTATGGTCTTCTTCAAAAAACTGAACTGAATAATTCGCCTTGCTCCAGTCTGTCAGCGCAATATTCACGTTTCCATCTTTGGCCGTGAACACATAAGAAGAAATCCGGTACACTTCCTTCACTTCCCTCACTTCCTGGAAAGTTACTATATACGGTTTGATCATCAGGGTATCAGCGTTTACAAACAATAAAGTGTCCTTGGTTTGTTTTAAAAGCGAGTCGCTGAATTTGCGCACTTTATTACCCGCGAGTTGCATGATCACGGAATCCCTTTTTTTTACAAACAGGACTTTCTCAACTTCTATAGTCGGCGCCTTTATTTTTGAAGGACTCACAATCAAGGGCTTATTGAGGCCTCTTTTTTCCTGGAGATAAAAGATGCGGGAATTATCAATTTTAGGTATGACGAGGTCATTTTCTTCAGGCACTTCCTTTTTTGTTAATGCCAGCTGTTGCTGCTGCTGGCGTTTTTGTTGAGCGACCGGCTCTGGCATAGCTCTCCTGGACTTAGTAAACATGTATTTGCTATTCCCGAACAGAATAAAAATCCGGTAAAACGTACGGGACCCCTGAGCTTTGCTGTCTACGAACCCATTTTCCGGAGTGTGCGGGTCCGGGACAGTGACGAGCGTTACAAAATTATGAAGGCTGTCAGTTGAACGCTGAATACTTATCTGGTTAATCGAGGGATATGCGTTTTTCCAACTGATGACCACTTTCCCATTCGATTTCAGGGAAGCGGAGAAACCGGGGAGGGTCTCCTGAGCCTTTGCACTAGGCAGGTAAAATAGGGACAGTAAAAACGGTGCAAAAAGAAATCGCATGGCACGACCGGTATCTTTAATCTTGAGATCCTGGCAAAGATAAGGGAAGCGGCCTTTTCAGGCGATTAAAAGTGAAGCGTTCCGGAAGGCAGGGACCGGTTTCCTCCCAGTCCGCCAGAATGAATAATCAATACCCTGCTTTCCTTTTGAAAATAATCCTCCCTGGCCAGATCCGCAACGCCATAAATCAGTTTTCCGGTGTATACAAAATCGGTGGGTATGGCAGATACATCATATACTTCATTCATAAATTTCAGGAGTGCGGCGGATTTCTTTGCATAGCCACCGAAATGATAACTATGAATAAGGTCGAGCCTGGCTAATTTATCATCGTCCTTAATCCATGAGCGGCGTAAAGGTTCAATCCCCTTTGTTCCTTTGAGAATGGAAATGCCCGTAATCTTCTGGCCAGGGGTGCTTGCATTGACTATCCCGGCAAGCGTTGCACCGGTTCCGGTTGCGCAGCAGATATGGGAATAAATACTTGTATCCGATATGGAAAGGATTTCCTCTGCACCCCGGAGGCCGGCTTCACCGCATCCGCCCTCGGGAATTATAAGTGCTTCCGGATATTGCGACTGAAGGGCCAATAAGAACGAAAGCTCTTCTTTGTTCCTGTATCTTTCGCGGGACAAGAATTCAAGACTCATTCCATATTTACATGCCGCAGAAAGCGCTGGCGACAAAATATCAGGCTTTTCGCCCCTGATGAATCCTGTTGATGAAAATCCCTGTGTATGGGCTGCACATGAAAGCGCAAGGATGTGATTGGAATAAGGGCCTCCAAAACTGATCAGTCTTTTTCTATTTTGCAATCTTGCGGCCTCCAGGTAATTTTTTAATTTGAACCATTTATTGCCCGAGATTTCAGAATGAATCCTATCCAGCCGCAACACGGACACTTCCAGCTTTTTTTCCCGGAATATGCGAAGATTTAAAGGATCGGTCCTGATATGTTCCAGGTTTACCATTGGATCTGCCATGCTGATAAATCTTGTTCCGGTTACTCTTTATTATTTATTTTCGCAGCGCACTAAAATTACGGTAATTGGATCTTTCATAAAGGGTTGCATTCATCGGAAGAGAATGAAGTTCAGGAATGAAAGATCGGCCGGATCGGTAGAAAAATAAAAATGATCGGATGAAACCAACTTTATTGGTACTTGCGGCAGGCATGGCTTCCCGGTATGGAAGCATGAAACAGGTTCAATCATTCGGGCCTTCGGGCGAAACCATTATGGACTATTCCATATACGATGCAATCCTGAGTGGCTTTAAGAAAATCGTGTTTGTAATCCGGAAGGAGTTTGCAACCGATTTTAAGAATATTTTCGAGCCCATGCTCAAGGACAAGGTGGAAACGGAATACGTATTTCAGGAATTGAGTGAATTTACGGATGGTTACGAGCCACCTGCCGCCCGAACCAAGCCCTGGGGTACCGGTCATGCTGTACTCTGCGCAAAGAACGCCATTAGTGATCCGTTCTCCGTGATCAATGCAGATGATTTTTATGGCAGGGATGCTTTCGAAAAAGCCATTGGTTTTCTCAATACCGGAAGCAGCAGCACTTGCTACAGCATCATCGGGTATCACTTGGCGAATACGCTATCTGAGAATGGTTCCGTGAGTCGCGGTGTGTGTGAAGTGGATGAGAACAATAACCTTATTTCAATCAAGGAGAGAACCAAAATCTACCGTAATAAAGAAGGAAAAATTACTTATGAAGAGGACGGCAAAACCTACCAGGTTCCGGACGATTCAAAAGTTTCCATGAATTTCTGGTGCTTTGATCCCTCAGTTTTCGCGTTTATTCAAAAAATTTTTAAAGAATTCCTTTCCGCTCAGGGTCAGGATCCTAAAGCGGAATTTTTTATTCCCATCATCGGAGATCGTTTTATTCAGGAAGGAAAGGGGCAGATAAAGATTATTCCCACTGCATCCAGCTGGTTCGGCGTAACATACAAAGAAGATGCGCCTGATGTGAAGAAGAGTTTGAATGGTTTGGTTGGAGCGGGAGAATACCCGAAGCGACTGTTTGAAATTAAAAATTAAAAATTAAAAAGTAAAAATTAAAAAAGGAAGCCCGTCTGTCTGGGTCCATTTTTTACTTTTTACTTTTTACTTTTTAATTTTTAATAGCTCTTCACCATATAAATAAACTCCTGAATCTTCTTGATCTGTTGAATCCGGTCAAGATTTTTTACAGTGGAGCTTTGTGGAAAACGGACGCCCGCGTAAGTCGTATCTGCTTTGATCTCCTCGAGGGCGGAAAGAATATATTTCGAACGAATGGCAAAAACAACACCCTGGGCCTGGGCCTGGCGGTTGCTGAGGATGCCGATTACGTCCCCGTTTTTGTCCAGAACGGGTCCACCGCTGTTTCCCGGATTGGCGGCTATGGAAATCTGGCAGGCCAGCGTGTCTCCGCGGTAACCTGTTTTAGCACTCAGATATCCTTCTCCATAAACAATTTCATCGCGCGGATAACCCAGCGTAAAAATATCTTCTCCAAGATCTACATTGCTTTTGTTTATTCCGTAAGGAATCACAGAAGGAACTTTATAATCACTATCCATGATCTTCAGGAAAGCCAGGTCTGCAATTGGGTTAATATAAATAATCTTTGTTCTGAATTCCTGCCCTTTATTATTCTGAACGATTACTGTGGAAGCATTGTTGACCACATGCGCATTCGTAACGATATATCCTTTGGGATCGATCAGAAATCCTGTACCCCCTAATTTGAAAGCGGGTTCAGCGGGCGTTTTTGAAGAATCTTCTCTAAGCCTGTCGCTGAGTGAATTCTGATTTTGCTTTAGAATAAAAACCTTCCGGCTGAGATCTTCCAGCGATTTATTTGCCGTTTTTGAAGAGAAATAAGTTACCATTCCGGTAATGCCCAATGCAGTGACACCTGCGATGGAAGCCGCCACAGCAATTACCCTGCGGTATCTCGGCCACATACTTACCCGTTTACCCTCCCCGCTTTGCCTGATTTGACCAGACTCAGAGAGTTCATTATGGACACTCTGAATCGTGGATTTCAGGTTTTTCCTTTCACCATAGTTCTCGATCCGATTCAGGAAAACCGTATGCTCGACCACCATCTGGTCAACATTCGGATTGTTCTTCCGGAGTTCTTCGAAAAATAATCTTTCTGCGGGAAGCATTTCCCCGCGGATATATCTTTCAATAGATTCCATCATGACCATCTCTTCCATTCTGCTT
>PLEB01000121.1:0-8394 GCA_003136915.1 Chitinophagaceae bacterium | reverse complement strand
TTTGCAATGCCTTCTCCATTAATTCAAAATCACAGCTCCGGTGCTCATATCTTTCTAAATCTTCCTCTATGCTGATGGTTTCTTCTGCAATGGCCAGATCTCCTGAGAATTTCTGGTTCAGCTGCAATCTTTTCAACCAGAGATGCCTGCACACTGCATAGATATAGGTTTTTAGCTGAGCATGCAACTCAAAACTGCCCGATCTTGCATTTTCATATAAAACGATCAGCGCCTCCTGAAAAACATCCCTGGCATCATCCGAATTGCCGCTGTTGTTAACGACCAGGGTCTGTACCATGTTATAATGGTTCTTGTAAATCGCCTCGATCGCCTTCCGCTCATTATGTGCCAATCCCTTCAAAAGCGCTTGCTCATTGCTGTCCTTAATCACGCAGTTGCCTAATTTAATACTGAAATTAAAGATTTGTAACCCATAGCCCGGCAGAGAATTCTGAAAATAACCTGCCAATTCCCGGATCACTTCAACTGCAGCTGGGAAGGGCCAATTAATCTCAATTTAAGTTGCTTACTGTNNAATGACTGGCTTACATCAATTTAAGTTGCTTACTGTCAGATAGTTACATTAAAAATAAGAAAAACCTCTTAATATTTCGACAACCTTCAGGTTACCTTTTGAGCTTCAGGGTATTAACTTAAAATCATTCACAAAAAAACATGACAATGAAAAAACTTTTGGTTGTATTAGCTATTGGCTCATTCGCAGCCTGCAACAGTGCATCAAGTTCTGAAAGTAAAACGGATTCTGCTGCTAAATCTGGCACTGAATCTGTAAATGCAACTGCTGACTCCAGCAAGGCTGTAATTGATTCAACTGCAAGCGCTGCTAAAGACAGCATGAAAGCAAAGGTTGATTCTACAAAGAAATAGGCTTTTTTTATCTGGCAAGCAATCGTTAAAGGCCGTTCCATTTAAACCGGAACGGCTTTTTCATTTTTACTTCTTAATTTTTACCTGGAGGGCCTGATCTATTGCATCCAAAAACTCCTCAGTATACAGGTAATGCTTTCCATGGGAGACATTTGTTCCATACTGGCATATGGCCAGATCCTTGGTCATTTTNNTTTCCACAGTTTCAATACAAACCTGTTCCAGCGTTTCACAAAAATGGATCAGTTCCGGATGGTGATCCAGCTTTCCTCTGAAGGCAAGGCCCCTCGTCCAGGCAAAGATGGAGGCAATCGGATTGGTAGATGTTGGCTTTCCCTGCTGATGATCGCGGTAATGGCGGGTGACGGTTCCATGGGCCGCTTCTGCTTCCATGATATTCCCATCCGGTGTGATCAGCACGGATGTCATCAATCCGAGTGATCCGAATCCCTGGGCGACCGTATCGCTTTGAACGTCGCCATCATAATTTTTGCAGGCCCATACAAAATTACCGTGCCACTTCAATGCGCTGGCTACCATATCATCAATCAGTCGGTGCTCGTAAGTAATACCGGCATCGCGGAATTTCTCCTTAAACTCCATTTCATAAATTGTTTCAAAAATATCCTTGAAACGTCCGTCGTATTTCTTGAGAATTGTATTTTTTGTGGAGAGATAAAGTGGCCATTTTTTGCTTAGAGCCATATTGAAACAGCTTCTTGCAAAACCCTGGATGCTTTCATCGGTATTGTACATGCTCAGGGCTACGCCATCGCCCTTGAATTCATACACTTCAAATACCTTTGGTTCGCTGCCATCGGCAGGAGTAAAAGTCATCGTGAGTTTCCCTTTACCTTTTATTACGGTGTCCGTAGCGCGATACTGATCGCCAAATGCATGCCTCCCTACAATAATCGGCGCCGTCCAGTTAGGAACGAGACGCGGGATATTTTTAATCACAATGGGTTCGCGGAATACTGTACCATCAAGGATATTCCGGATTGTGCCATTGGGGCTTTTCCACATCTGCTTCAGCTGAAATTCCTTTACGCGTGCTTCGTCCGGCGTGATGGTTGCACACTTTATCCCTACACCATATTTCAGTATGGCTTTGGCGGCATCCACCGTGATCTCATCATTCGTACGGTCGCGCGATTCTATGCCGAGATCAAAATATTTAATATCCAGTTCAAGGTAAGGGAGGATCAGCTTGTCTTTGATAAATTTCCAGATGATCCGGGTCATCTCATCACCATCCAGTTCCACCACCGGATTCGCTACTTTAATTTGCTTTGCCATGGATCAAGCATTTTAATTCAAAAGTCTGCAAACCTACATGAATTGCATCAATTCGCAAAGGCCTGCCCTCCCGCGGCCCTTCCGGGAGACCACCCATGGAATCTGCCACGAAGAGGTTCTTTCGAAAGGCACCATTCTTCATAAATATTTTATGCGAAGGATATATCGCGCTAACTTGCGCTGTCAAAATAGTACCTATGGAATTGATTGATACCGTAAGATCTTACGTATCAAATTATGTCTTTCTGGATGACCGCGAACTGGCCTACCTCACAGAAAAGTTTGAATTGCGACAAACGAAGAAAAGACAATTGTTGATTGCGGAAGGTCAGGTAGAGCGCTATCTGAATTTTATTATCCAGGGTCTGGCGCGGAAATTCTTTCACCGCAGGAAAGAAGAAATGGTGACTCAGATTGCAAAAGAAAACGAGCTTATTTGCTGTTATGATTCCTTTCTTTCCGGAAGCCCCTCCACTTATGCCGTGGATTGTATTGAACCCTGCACCCTGCTCTCCATAACTAAAGAAAATGTAGAACTGCTGTATGAATACAGTCCGAAAATGGAAAGGATGGGCAGACTGATTGCAACACAACAATTTCTAAGCAGGGAAAACTTTGAATACGACCGGATCCGCCTCAGTTCATCCGACAGGTTCTTAAATTTTGTACGGAACAATTCGGATTTGCTTCAAAGGGTTCCGCAAAAATACCTGGCATCTTATCTGAACATGAAGCCGGAAACCTTCAGCAGGCTGAAACACCTGGTAAAACGACCTTTATAAGGTCACGATGAGGACCGGTATTTTAATTTCGTGCCTGACGGTGTTGACTGTTTCACCATAAACAAAATCCTTGAAGCCGGTATGACCATGCGCACCGATGACCAGCATATCAGCTTTTTCTTCCTTAACAATCCGAACGATCTCGCTGCTGCGCTGCTTATAGCCAAGTCGGGTTTCAACCTTATACCGGTTGCCTTCCAGGGCTTCCTGATATTTATCCAGCCTCTCCTGGTCGCTGCGCGTTTCCAGGTCATCGCTTTGTTTTCCCAGCATGCGGGCAGATGCGCTTTCTACAATATGGATCAGGATATACGTGCTTTCACTAGTTCCCTGGCCAACAGCAAAAGCCAGCAGTTTTTCATCCTTCCCGCTGAAGTCGAGGGCGATTGCGATCCTTCTGAATTTCGGGATCTCCAGTTTAACAACAGCCGAAGTTTTTCCGTGCATAGTAATTTCTGTAACAGGCGGTTTGCCGGTCCAGGGATGAATGAATACATAAAATAACAGAGCAACTGCTACCAGCGCAACAACAGTAAGAAGTATTTTCCATATCCCGTTTCCCGGATGGCTGAAAAAATCGCTTCCTTCTTCAATTACCAGTTTGAGGTTAAGGTATAACAAAAGGGCGGCGATTGTCCAGGCAAAGAACTTCGTGATCTTTTTTATGCTGAAAATTCCCATCGTTCTCTTGTTGCTCACGAAATGGATCAGTGGTATGACGGCAAATCCCAATTGCAGGCTCAGGATAACCTGACTAAGTACCAGCAGTTGATCCACTTGTTGTTCTCCTGCAATTCCAATCACAATAACTGCGGGAATGATGGCCAGCAAACGGGTAATTAGTCTTCTTAATATGGGATTGATGCGGAGGTGCAGGTGGCCCTCCATAACAATTTGTCCGGCCAGCGTTCCCGTTACAGTTGAGCTTTGCCCTGCCGCAATCAACGCGACGGCAAAGAGCGTGGATGCCACTTTCGAGCCGAGCAGGGGTGATAATAACTTATAGGCTTCACTGATTGAAGCCACGCCGGTTCGGCCGGAATTAAAAAAAACAGTTCCTGCCAGGATCAAAATAGCCGCATTCACCAGAAAAGCGAGGTTCAAAGCAATGGTATTGTCCAGAGATGCCAGCTTCAGTGCTCTTCTGATATGTGTTTCATCTCTTTTAATTTTCCTGGTTTGCACCAGTGCTGAATGAAGATATAAGTTATGGGGCATCACGGTTGCGCCGATGATACTAATCGCAATATAAAGGGCTGCCTTGCTTGGAAGGGTAGGAACAAGGCCCCGGCTGATCTCTCCGATATGCGGTTTTGCGAGGATAATTTCCAGAAAAAACGAGACGCCTACGATTGCGATCAGGCTTATGATAAACATTTCTATTTTCCGCATGCCCAGTTTCTGGAGCGAAAGCAATAAGAAAGTATCTAATACGGTAATAAGGACGCCGTAAATAAGAGGCAAATGAGTTAATAACTGGATACCTATCGCCATGCCCAGCACTTCCGCCAGATCGCAGGCAGTGATAGCAATCTCCGCTAGAATATAAAGTGAGAAGTTCACCGGCCTGGGATAGGTTTCACGGTTGGCCTGTGCGAGATCGCGCCCTCGCACTATGCCGAGACGGGCCGAGAGACTCTGCAACAAAAGAGCCATCAGGTTGCTCATCACCAATACCCAAAGCAGTTTATATCCAAACTGGCTGCCTCCTGCAAGATCAGTCGCCCAGTTTCCGGGATCCATATAACCAACACTGACGAGATAAGCGGGACCGAAAAAAGAAAAAATCTGCTTCCAGCGTGAACCCGTAAGGTTGACTTCCACAGTATTGTGCACTTCGCTTAGAGAAACATTCTTGTATTCAACCCGACCCATGGATCAAACCAGGCATTTTCCTTGATGATTTGAAGACACCCGGTTCGGACAAATCTAAAATATGTTCCGAACAGTTGAGAAAAATAATACAGGGCTCAGTTATTGCCGAATCTTTATTTTTGGTTATAAATGAAGGGTTCATGGGACTATTGAAAAAGATCCTGCTTCCTGCGATCGTTTGCTTTTTTTGTTGTTGCGGGCATAAAGCCGGCAATTCGCCGGAAAAGGAAAAGCCGGTTGAATTAAAGGACTTTATGGGTATGTTTCGAGGCATTCGCCTTCCCGCAAGCTTTAATGACAGCTCTCTTTCCATAAAACCAAGGGATTCGGCTATTTCCGCGAATATCCTGCTGCGATTCATACCAGATTCCACCTTTCACAGATATTTTGCCAAGGGCTCAAAAACCAGGTTTTATGCCGCGGGGAAAGTTGCCGTAAGAAATGAAGAGACCTATCTTTTCCTCAAATCGATGGCTTCGTCAAAGCGGACGCTGTACCTGCTTGGATTCGATAAATCCGGCAAATTTGCGGCAGCTTTGCCCTTGTTGATAAAGGACGAAGATGAGGATATTAAATATGCCTCTTCCATGGACAACAAATATACCATCACGGTAAGCAGGCTTCATAAGGACCCGGATGGACAGAATATTTATAAAAAATCAGTCTATGTGTTTAATGAGGAAGGGGCGTTTACCCTGATCATGACGGAATCCAATGAGCAGAAACCCGGGTTGGCCCAAATCTATAATCCCATCGATACTTTATCCCATAAACATAAGTTTACAGGGGATTATATCCTGGACAAACGTAATTTTATTTCTGTACGGGATGGAAGAAGCAATACGGTGGTCAGATTCTTTGTGCATTTCGAAAAGGAAAACGGAGCTTGTAAAGGCGAATTGAAGGGAGAAGCCAGGTTTATTTCTTCCGATGTGGCCCGTTACAGTGCAAATGGGGATCCCTGCTCAATTGAATTAGCCTTTAACGAAAAAAGCGTTCGGATGAGGGAACTTGAAGGATGCGGCAATCATCGCGGCATAAGATGTTATTTTGATGGCGTTTATGATAAACATAAAACTGCAAAACCAAAGCAGGGCAAACCCAAACCAAAGCATTAAACAATAAAATAAAATAAATTCGCATCCGTTTAGCCATTCATTATGAGTTTTACACCTTTCACCCACCCTTACCCCATTAACGACCGATTTTCAAAAAAAGTAGCTTATTTCTCCATGGAGTTCGCTGTTCACCAGCCGCTGAAGATTTATAGCGGAGGGTTAGGATTCCTTGCAGGGTCGCATGTCCGGAGCGCTTATGAACTACGTCAGCAGATGATATTTATAGGTATTCTCTGGAAGTACGGCTATTACGATCAGGCCAGAAATCAGGACCGCACGCTGCAGGTAACCTGGGTTGAAAAACAATATCCATTCCTGCAGGATACGGGCATCAAATACCAGATCAACATCCATGATCATCCGGTTTGGGTTAAAGCCTATTACCTGGCTCCCGAAACATTTAACGGCGCACCTCTTTTTCTGCTGAGTACCGATCTGCAGGAAAATGACTACGTTTCTCAAACCATCAGCCATCGTTTGTATGATGCCAATGTGGCCACCAAAGTTGCCCAGTTCATTCTGCTTGGTATCGGAGGAGCCAAACTGGTCGATGAACTTAACTTTAATCCTGACCTTTATCATTTAAATGAAGCTCATGGTATCAGCNNTGCCCGAAGTCCGTACGATCACGGGCATAGAAGATGATTTATTCAATCATTCGCTGGCGGCCCTTCGCCTGGCCCATATTGCTAATGGAGTTTCGCGTTTGCACGGACAGGTTTCAAATGCCATGTGGAGCAAGTACACGAATATTTGCCCGATCATTTATATAACCAATGCGCAAAACTGGATGTATTGGGCTGATAAACAGATGTACAAGAAGCTGGACGAAGGAGACGATTTCTGGCTGGATGACCGTAAAAGATATTTGAAGAAAAGATCCTTTGAACTGGTTGCGGATCAAACGGGCAGGCTTTTCGATCCTAATATATTTACCATTGTGTGGGCACGGAGGTTTGCTGGTTATAAAAGGTCCGACCTGATCACCCGGGATAAGAAAAGATTCAATGATTTGCTGAACAACCCGAAGTATCCGGTGCAGATCATCTGGGCCGGGAAACCTTATCCTATGGATTATCCCGCTATCAACGATTTTAATTTCCTTGTGCAATTAAGCAAGGAACACCCTCAGGTAGCTGTTATGACGGGATATGAACTGGGTTTATCGAAGCGGCTCAAACAGGCAGCGGATGTGTGGCTGAACACGCCCAGAGTTCCGCGCGAAGCATCCGGTACCAGTGGAATGACCGCAGCGATGAACGGGGCCGTAAATTTCTCTACGGATGATGGCTGGATCCCTGAATTTATTAAGCACGGCAATAACGGGTTTGTAATCTCAAAAGCGGATTACGCAAATATGACTGTACCTGAGCAGGATGAGTATGATCTCAATCAATTATATGATATCCTCCTGAATCAGATCCTTCCTTTGTATTATGAGCAAAAGGAAGCCTGGCGCCAGGTTTTAAAGAATGGAATGCGGGACGTAAGGGTTCAGTTTGATTCCGGCCGTATGGCAACTGAATATTACGAAAAGCTTTACCTGTAGTTATTTGACGATCGCCAGTAATTCCACCTCGAATATCAGGGTTGAACCCGGCTTAATATCGGGTCCCATCTGCTGATCACCATAAGCCAGATCGGATGGTATGAAAAGACGCCATTTGCTGCCAACGGACATGAGCTGAAGGGCTTCCGTCCAGCCGCGGATCACTCCTCCCACGGTAAATTCAATGGGATGACCCTGCTTATCAGAACTGTCGAAGACCGTGCCGTCCAGCAGCTTTCCTTCATAATTACAACTTACTTTATCGGTGGCGGCAGGTTTTGCTCCGGTCCCTTCCTTCAGAACCATGTACTGCAAACCGGAGGCGGTTGTTATGACACCTGGTTTTGTTTTATTGTCAGCCAGAAATGCAGCTCCTTCCTTTTTTGCCACCGAGGCTTTATCGGCCTTGGCTTTTTCCACATATGCCATCAATACCTGTTGTGCCTGCTGCTGGTCAAGCAGCGGGGTGCCGTTTTTCATCTCGGCATCTATGGCATCTGTTACCTGCAGTGTATTGATCATGGTAATGCCTTGCTGTTTGTAAAAACTGGCTACCATTAAGCCAATTGAATAGCTCAGAGAATCGGTAAGGGTTTTCAACGGGGCCGGAGCCGCAACAGGTTGGCTGACCGGTTTTTTCTTTGCCTGCGCGAATAAACCCGATGACAGCATGGAAATCGCAAGGATCATGGAAATTTTTTTCATATTCATTTTTTCGATCGGCAAAAGTACGTAAACCGGCTGATTCCCGGGACTATAGTGCCACTATCCAAAGGGTTAACATTTTGTTTGTTTTTTTGTGAATACTTTTAAAAGTAAAAAGTAAAAATTAAAAAGTAAAAATTAAAAATTGAATCGTAAAAGTAAAAAGTCTATTTTGATT
>PLEB01000039.1 GCA_003136915.1 Chitinophagaceae bacterium | reverse complement strand
CTCTAATTTTTAAAATTTATGAAAACTATTTTCTATTCCGCACTCCTATGCCTACTGCTTATTTCCTGTAAAAAACAGGCTCCTACACTTCCTCAGACTCAGCCTTCTTCGGTTTATTATTCTCTGTATTCGGGTTATTTAAAAAACGCCCGGGCTCATCTCAGAAAAAACATGGCTGACAGTTCATTCATGTCTCTTGACTGGAATCAGGTTCTGCTGAGCAATGAAGCAAGCGCCTGGTATTTGCGGCTAGGATACGCAGGCCAGTCAATTGCGGAAAGATTTTTACTGCTCACGACCGATTCATTAGGAAACGTATCAGATGCAAGGGAGGTCAAATTAAATAAGGATCCGTTAATCGATTGGGCGTTTAACGGAACGATAGATTTGAGTGATTTGCAGGGGAGATTAATTTCCAGCAATAGGGTAACTAATGGCTATATGGCTGATGACCGGGTGCGGCAACCTGGAACTGCTTCAGTCAATTCGGTAGAAGATATGATGCTCATACCAGCTGGATCGGTGGAGGAACTTCCCGAAGTAATTGTCGTCGGGTACACGAGCGGAGCCCTTGGTTTAAATGATTATTTAATGCTTTCAGCTCTTTCCGGCGCAGGCGGTGCAAGTGGAGGCGGCGCAAGTTCAGGAGGAAGCGGCGTCGGCTCTACCGGAAGCGGCAATTCTTCAGGAGCCGGCGGTGCAAGTGTTCCCGCAAATTCAGGGCAGTATAGCTTACTCAGACCTGCAGGCGGTACTGGGACTCCTGTAACCCGAATTATAAGCAGCAGGCCAACGACCATTACCATTGACGACAGTTACAGCAAACCCGGGATTAATATTGCCGCTTACATGAGGTGTTTCTCTGCCGTGCCCGATCCGGGGGCCGTTTATTCCATGAGTCTGTTTGTGGATCTGCCCGTTAATGACGATCCCACGCAGGTTTTTAATCAGGCAAGCGGCGCTGTGGGCCATTGTTTTCTCGGATTGACAAAATCGGGCAGCGGGCAGACTATCACTCAATATTTCGGATTTTGTCCCACGGAAGCTCTGGTTGCCATTGTTGGAACCGTGACCGCTGGAAAAGTCGTTGACAACGGAGGCCATAAATACAATGCCTGCCTTGCAATCACTTTAAATGCCGGTCAGTTTGTTATAGCCATGAACAGCATTAAAAATTTATCAGGTTCAAATTATGATCTGAATAACTTTAACTGCGTAGATTTCTCCCTTTCGGTCATCAACAGTTTTCAGCAGACCACACCGATCATTCCCGAGCCAGTGGAAATGCCTGCAGCAGGGCTTTCCATAGATACGCCGCAGGGGTTGTACCTGACTTTACAGCATATTCAAAATACGGGTGGAGCTGCCCTGACTGCAAGCGTTTGGAATGCAGGGCCGAGTCATGGGGCATGTAACTAAAGCCATGGCAAACAGCATTTATAAGATTAATAAGGGAATTAATAAGCCGATTGAGTTTAAAGGTTTAAAGGCGCAATACATCTGGTATCTGGGCGGCGGGATACTCGTTTTGATGATCGTGTTTGCCATTCTTTATATTTTAGGGATGAATTCTTATTTGTGTGTCACATTGATTCTGGCTGGAGGGACAACTTTGTTTCTCCAGGTATACAGGATAAGTAATAAATACGGGGAGTTTGGGCTGATGAAGAAGATTGCAAAGCGAAGCGTGCCTGAGGCAGTAAAATGTTGGTCGAGGAAAATATTTACGAAGAACTGAAATATAATATTGAAAATAAAGCTGAAGTTTTAAGTAATGGGACAAGAAATTAAAATCAGGAATGCCAGTCTGAAAGATGTCGACGCTGTTGGCTGAAATGTCAAATCCTGGAGCTGGCAACCCAGGGGAAGCGAACGGATGCAAAGAAATTCTATTCAAAGCTGGGGTTTGAGCAAACACATGTGAAATTTGTGAAAGCGTTATAAAGTCAGTATTGTTTAATCGTGCAGAAGGGATCAGTGATGGAAAGAGATTTAACAGACCTATACCCTATTCTCGGAGTTCAAAATGATTGTATCCTTTCAAAGCAAGGGGATATAACCATTGGCTTTGCCGTCACGTTGCCGGAAATCTTTACCCTTTCAAATGAAGAATACGAAAGCTTTCACCATGCCTGGATCAAGGCAATAAAGGTCTTGCCAAAGCAATCCGTGTTTCACAAACAGGATTGGTTTATTGAAAGTAAATATGATTCTAATTTTGGAAAAGCAGGAACCAGTTTTTTAACGCGCAGAAGCGAACGCTTTTTTAACGAGCGCCCATTCCTGGATCACCGTTGTAATATTTTCCTGTCAAAGAAACCGGCAGGCCGAAAGCTTTCCTCCTCGGCCGTTTCTAACCTCTTTCGAAAATCCATTGTTCCCGAAGAAACACTGAATGCTTCGTTGTTACACGAATTTTTGGACAGTGTCGGGCAATTCAAACGCATTTTGGAGGACAGCGGGTTTATTAAAATGAAAAGGTTATCTGATGAGGATCTCTTGAGCTCGTCCGCAAAGGCAGCTGTCATTGAAAAGTATTTCTTTCTGCTGGAAACAGAAGAACTTATCATTAAAGACATTGCTTTCCGGGACGGCATCCGGGTCGGTAATCAGATTTGCGCATTATATACCCTTTCCAATCCCAATGATCTGCCCTCCTTATGCGGCTCCCGAATCAATTATGATAAGTACTCAACCGATAAAACAAAATTCCCGGTCGGGTTCGCTTCCGTGCTCGGTCAGCTGCTCTCCTGCAATCATATTTATAACCAGTTCATTTTTGTGGAAGATCCCCAGAAAACGATCCGTGATCTGGAAAGCAAAAAGCTCAGGTTGCAATCCCTCTCGGCTTATTCACGCGAAAACGCTATTGCACGGGACGCGGTGAATGATTTCTTGAATGAGGCGGTGGCGGACGGAAAATTACCCATCAAAGCGCATTTTAATGTGCTGGCCTGGTCAGAAGACAAGGAAGATTTGAAAGATATCAGAAATGCCGTGTCGGCAGCTCTCGCCCAGATGGATGCGGTGACGAGGCAGGAGCTGGACGGTGCGCCTCAAATCCACTGGGCGGCCATACCGGGAAACGAGGCTGATTTTCCTATGAACGATACGTTCGACAGTTTTGCTGAACAGGC
>PLEB01000078.1 GCA_003136915.1 Chitinophagaceae bacterium | reverse complement strand
TAACTGAACCGCTCCTTCAAAAGGACGAAAATGTTTTACAATTTTCAGATAGGCTTCGAAGGGTTCTTCAACTATGAGCAAAGCTTTTCCCGGGGGACATTCCACAAGCTGGTTAATGATAATGAAAGAAGCTGCTGATTGCAGGCACTTATCATAATATTTCGGATGATCTACAAAAACAAGGTCGCCCTTTTCAACTTTGTGGATCTCATTGATGCCGGTAGCAAATGCTTTAACGTCTCCCTTCAGGGAAGCGCCGAGAAATTCAGATAACCAGGACAATGATACCGGGGAAGGAAATTTCATGGTGCAAAAATTTGCGTAAACCTACATTAAAGTGCTTTTCCACACCCTAAAATAAATTGTGCATAAAATTTCTTAGAAAATTTTTCCAGATCGACAAAATTATTTCTAATATTGTGTAGGGAATTTTACCTCCCTGTACTTACTAACCCATCCAAATAGTAAAAGTCTCGCCGCCAGCGGGGCTTTTTATTTTGCACGAACTTTTCAAACCCTTTGCCTGCAAGGCTTTCATTGAATTCAAATGGACAGATACTTTATCATATACAAACCTTTTCAGGTGATTTCCGGCTTTACAGCAGAAAAGGGCAAAGCCTGTCTGAAGGATTTTTTTGACCTGCCACCAGATGTATACCCCCTGGGCCGATTGGATTTTGACAGCGAAGGATTGCTTTTGCTCACAAACGACAAAAGTCTGAACTACCCCGTTCTTCATCCTTCTTTTGCCCATGAGCGGGAATACTGGGTGCAGGTTGAAGGCGATATCACGCTGCGGGCTGTGGATCAGTTAGCCTCAGGCGTTTCCATTTCCATTGACGGAAAAAACTATCTAACCAAAAAAGCCCATTCATCCCGCTTTCCGGCAGAGCCCGCAGTTCCGGAAAGATTTCCACCGATCCGGTTCAGAAAAAATATTCCAACTTCCTGGATCAGCCTGATATTAACAGAAGGTAAAAACAGACAGGTAAGAAAAATGACGGCGGCTGTTGGATTTCCAACCCTTCGTCTTCTGCGTTATCGCATTTCCGCGCTCAGCATCCAATCCATGTTGCCCGGCGATTTGGTAGAGATGAACAAAAGGGAATTCTGCCATAAGCTTGGACTCGATGCGCTCATTTAATTTATTACCTTTCCGTCATAAACAAAGGTTCATATGGTAAAATCGATGACGGGATTTGGAAGAGCGGAAGAAACAGTAGGGGGCAAGACTTTTCTGGTGGACGTGAAATCACTGAATGGGAAACAGTTTGAACTGCAATTGAAATTGCCCGGCTTTCTGAAACCCTATGAATTCGACATACGGAAAATACTATCGGAAAAACTCGGACGCGGATCGCTCGACTGCACCATCAGCCTGAAACAAACAGGCAACGCAAAACCCGTCACCATCAATACGGATCTGGCCAAAGCCTACTATGAAGCGCTTGCGCAATTGTCAAGGGAACTTTCCCTTGATCCCTCGGCCATCTTAAGCACGCTGGTGAAGTTGCCTGAGGTGATCACGCCGACCGGAGACACGCTTACCGATGAAGAATGGAATCAATTCAGCAAGGTGGTGTTAATGGCAATTGATGACCTCAACGGCCACCGGCTGAATGAAGGCAAGGTGCTGGAAGAAGACCTTATCCTGCGCATTGACAATATCTGCAGGCAACAGGAAGAAGTCGTAAAGCTTCAACCCCTTCGCCAGCAAAAGATCCGCGACGGCCTGGAAAAGCTGCTGGAAGAATATGTTGGCAAAGATCATTACGATAATAACCGCCTGGAACAGGAAATGATTTATTACCTGGAAAAGATTGATATCAGTGAGGAACAGGTGAGGCTTAAAAATCATTGTGCCTATTTCAAGGAGGTCCTGGCCGAACCGGAAGATAACAAGGGTAAGAAGCTCTCTTTTATTTTACAGGAAATCGGAAGGGAAATTAATACGACCGGTTCCAAAGCGTATGACGTGACTATCCAGAAATGTGTGGTATTGATGAAGGATGAATTGGAAAAAGCCAAGGAACAAATATTGAATGTACTTTAGAACGCCTCGCCCGCCGAAGCTTCAGGAAGGAAGGCCCATTGCATAATGCTTGTTATGGTGAAAAAAATATTTGTATTTCTTTTAATTTGTCTCTGCCTGGCTTCATGTTCGTTTACTACAGGAGTATTTGAAAAAACGGTAGTGCTAAAGGACCATCAATGGGCAGCTGCGGTAAAACCCGATATTGAATTTTCCATTACGGACACCGTTTCTCTGTATAATATATATATCGTTCTGCGGCACACCGACGCCTTCCATTTCAATAACATCTATGTGCGGGCCACCGTTTATGAGCCCGGCGAAAGCCGTACGAAAACCGGCGACTACGACCTGCTCCTTGCTACAAATGAAAAGGGATGGATCGGTACTGCCATGGATGATATCTATGATGCGCGAATGCTCATTCAACCTAAAACAAGGTTCCGGAAACCCGGAGCCTACCATTTTGTTATGGAACAACTCATGCGCGAGGATCCGCTGAAAAATATCCTGAGTGTGGGATTAAGGGTAGAAAAGATCGAATGAAGTCCGCTGCATAAGGCAAAACGACGCAGCATCATGGCCATAAACATTTATAAAAAAAAGAGATTTACCCGTCCCAACCTGGTTTACTGGTTTCTATTGCTCTATATTATCGCTGCATTGGGCTGGTGGTTTATTGCACTGAATATGCAAAACCGTCAAATGACTTCTTACAAACTCAGCATGCTTTCCCGGGAAGACCGGGCCTATGTTCAAAAAGTTCAAAAAATTTATAATGAGCGTGACCGGAAAACAGCGAGTTATATCGGAGAGGGATTGTTCATCCTTATCGTTATTCTTGTAGGCGCAGTCTTTCTATACACGGCCATTCTCCGCCAGGCCCGGATCCACCAGCAGCAGCAAAATTTCATGATGGCCATTACGCATGAACTAAAGACACCCATTTCGATTGCCAGGTTAAACATGGAAACCCTGCAAAAGCATGCATTGAACGATGCGCAAAAAGAAAAGATCCTGAAATCATCGTTGCAGGAAATCAACAGGCTAAACACGCTCACCGGTAATATCCTTGTCTCCGCTCAACTCGAAAGCGGATCTTACCAGCTCGAAAAGGAATTCCTGGATCTCTCCACCATCGTTAAAGAATCTTGTCAGGATTTTATGAATCGCTTTCCTGCGAGGGCCTGGCACCGGGAAATAACGGATGCTATTTTATTTACAGGCGATCCGCTGCTCATGCAGATCCTGGTGAATAACCTGATTGAGAATGCGGTTAAATATTCGCCGCCTTCCACTCCCATATTCATCACCCTGAAAAAGCAGGGGAATAAGGGCCTGCTTGAAGTTAAGGATGAAGGAACCGGAATCCCGGAGAAAGAACGGAAAAGGGTATTTCAAAAATTTTACCGGGTAGGAAATGAAGATACGCGAACTACGCAGGGAACCGGACTCGGCCTCTACCTATGCAGTAAAATCGCGCGGGACCATAATATGATCATTCATATTTCAGCCAATCGGCCGCAGGGTAGTATTTTTACAGTCCATTTTAATATGAACCCGGCATGACGGAAACAGCGCGTAAATCCATTTTATTGGTTGAAGACGAAGAGAACCTGCACGATGCACTTCGCCTGAACCTGGAACTTGAAAACTACCAGGTGACTTCCGCGTATGATGGCACAGAGGCGCTGAAAGCTGTTAAAGCCGAATACTTCGACCTGGTCATTCTTGACGTAATGCTCCCCGGCATCGACGGAATCAATGTGGCCGAGACTATCCGCGTGCAACAGAATCCTGTTCCTATCCTTATGCTAAGTGCGCGGAATACCAGCGCCGATCGAATTCTCGGATTGAAAAAAGGGGCAGATGATTATCTCAACAAACCTTTTAACCTGGAAGAACTCCTTTTGCGGGTACAAAAACTAATAGAAAAGAATCAAAAACTTCAGGAAAGAAATCACATTGCAGAAAGATATAGTTTCGGAAAAAACACGATCGACTTTAAAGCCCAGGAAGCATTCAACAAAAATGACGAACGTTTCCGGTTGACCAAAAAAGAAACCATGCTACTCAAACTGCTGATCGAAAATAAGAATGAAGTGGTAAAACGCGAGAAGATCCTTCAGTCTGTCTGGGGTTACCAGGTTTATCCCAATACCCGCACCATCGATAATTTTATATTGAATTTCAGAAAATATTTTGAAGACGACAGCCGGAATCCAAAACACTTTCATTCTGTAAGGGGGGTAGGGTATAAGTATACGGAGTGAAAATTAAAAAGTAAAAAGTAAAAAGTAA
>PLEB01000365.1 GCA_003136915.1 Chitinophagaceae bacterium | reverse complement strand
AAATTATTAAATTGCCCCAAATGCACCTCAGCAATCATGCAGCGTGCACTACCGCCACCATTTGTTTCAATAGTTTGAAGAGGAGAATGCAATAATTTGTTATAGGGAGATAATTTACTAACCTGTTCCTTAGTCAGAGCCTGATAAGCGGCAGTTGACATCACTAAAAACTTTTCATGCAGCGCATTTTCTACCTGCAACATATTACCCGCAAACTGATTCATCTGCTCCACAGTGATGGAGACAATTTCTTTGCCTGTATTTATAATTGTATCTGTTACAGATTTTTTTTCTTTCAGATCCGGGATTGAATCCAAACAAATCACAACAAAGTGGTCTGCAACGCACATCATCACATTTGTATGATAAATGGCTTTACCCCGATCATCCTCGGCATGAAATGAACAAGCTGTATAATCCATTTGCCTGCAAAAATCTTCCAGCACCTGCGGGTCTGTTCGGGGAGATATGCATGCATAGGCAATCCGGTTGTCCCGGTCAAGTACCATGCTACCCGTACCTTCAAGAAACTGATGCTGTGATTCGTAATGGGTGAGATCAATGCGCCGCTGAATATTAAACTTCCTGTCAACCGTTTCCAGTACAGCGTCCTTTCTTTCCAGGCGGCGGTTTGGTGCATACATCGGATAAAGGCAAATGGTATGCTGGGCATGGAAAGAAATCCAGTTGTTCGGGAAAATGGCATCGGGTGTATCAGGAATGGGGTTGTCTTCCACCACGGTTACATCGATTCCATTGGACCGGAGAAGGCGCACCAGTCCGTCAAATTCCCTTAACGCGTTTTCCTGCACGCTGGTCTGATCTGTTTTCGTTTGAAAAGCATTGTTGACTGCCGTTTGCTCATTATAACCGAAATGCACCGGCCTTATCATCAATACATGGGAAGTATTTTGCATGGATCTATTTATATATCATCGCGAAGCAGGGGCATACTCATACAATGAAAGCCCCCGCGTGCGCGGGAAAGTTCGGCCGAAGGCATCAGGATCAGGGTATCACTGATATTCTCAGCCTTTACCGATCCGCTCTCCATCTGCTGAATCAGATCAGCGGCGTGGACGATCTCAAAACCGTTCTCTTTAAATGCCTCTACCGTTTTGTCGTTGCGGTCATATCCCAGCACAACGCCTTCTTTCAATGCAAGGAGGTTACAGGAATCGGTCCATTGTTCACGCGCATCAAAAGGAAATTCATTATTCCCGGAATAAATGAATTTCACTTTGCCGGAACATTCCAAATCCTGTTTACTGATATCGCTCAACAGATCTTCGAGGTTGTCGAAATAAGCGGGGTTCTCCATGTCTTTTTTACGAAACTGGATAATCTTCATCTTCTCATCCTTCTTTGTTCCTTCCAGAGCACGCTGCACCGGATCTTCATTCTCATGTTTCATCGACTTTTTGGAGAATACACCAAGCATCACCCAGGCATCCCGCCTGACCTGTGTAAACACAGTATCTATGTGCATGTAGTCCCTTTTCTTGGGAATACGGATAACCGTTATTTTCTTTACCACATTTTTTTCAAACAAGAGGTTGATGGCCTGGTGTGCGGCTTCCATGGTCGTTCGTTCGCTGACGCCGATGAGCAGGTGATCTTTAGTCACTACCATCACGTCGCCGCCTTCCAGCGTAACTTTCTTATCGTCGGATTCCTTGGGTAATAAAAAATGATGATATCCGTCATTCAACTCGAGGATATTTTCCTGGCAGACTTTAAAAAAGGGATGATTGAAAAAAATGTATTTCGCGAGCAGGGCTTCCCGGGTACGTGCTTTCTTAGCCGGTTTATTCAGCAATACATATTCATTCACGACGATGCCAATATCCCGGGTGAAAATAAAATTAGGGATGGGTGCAAAAAGCATGCGGCCGCTTTGCAGGGCTCCGGTAATAAAGGTTTTTGCCAGCTCAATGGGATGCAGGTCAAGCAGTTCTTTTTGGGTATCATATGAACAATTCTCAATCGCACAGACTGAAGCAGCAAGTTTTAGCCGGATCTCGAGGTTTTCAAGGATCTCGGCCAGCAGCCACTGCAGTTCAATCACTTTATCTGACCGGAAAAAATCGGGGTGTTCAGGCTTATAAAAATTCCGTTTATTTTTCTCGGAATCGATTGTTTTCAATTTCCCTTGTATGGTTTCCGGGTCCAGGAAATAAAGCAACAGTTTGGTATAGAAATCATATTCTTTCCTCCGGATCGTGTCCAGATGCACAATGTCCTCAAACAACCAGTCTTGCGCTTTGGATGGTACTACCTTGCCCAGCCCGCTATCGGGGCTATGCACCAGCAGGCGCCTCAGCCGGCCGATCTCTGAACTGACACGGATTGCATTTGTGTGTTTACCCATACGGTTTCCTGAATCCCCAAAGTTAACTAAACCCTTTCCCGGTTCAAAACCTAACGGTTGTTAGTTTTTAGACTTATTCAGCTATTTTTGCGCACAACATTTATCAGGCTATGGATTTTTCACTTACAGAAGAACAACTTTGGATTAAACAGGCGGCCAGAGATTTTACTATTCGCGAATGTTTGCCAGGCGTAATAGAAAGGGACGAGCGCCAGCAATTTCCACGGGATCAGTTGCTAAAGCTTGCTGACCTTGGATTTATGGGAATGATGATATCCCCTGATTACGGCGGAGCTGGCCTGGATGCGGTGAGCTATGTGCTGGCCATGGAAGAGATCAGTAAAATTGATTCAAGCGTTTCTGTGAGCATGAGCGTGAATAATAGTCTGGTTTGCTACGGAATCGAAGCATTTGGTACCGAATCACAGAAGCAAAAATACCTGGTACCGCTGGCAAAAGGCAGAAAAGGAGATCAGCTTTATATTGGCGCCTTCCTGCTCAGTGAGCCTGAAGCAGGCAGCGACGCTACTTCCCAGAAAACGACCGCGGTTGACAAGGGCGATCACTATCTTTTGAACGGAACAAAGAACTGGATCACGAATGGGAAATCCGCTTCTGTTTATTTGGTGATGGCGCAATCACATTCCGGCAAAGGCAGCAGGGGTATCAATGCCTTCATTGTCGAAAAAGAAACGCCGGGTGTTTCGGTCGGCGCCAAGGAAAATAAGCTGGGTATCCGTGGCAGCGATACACACAGTGTGAGTTTTACTGACGTGATGGTTCCTAAGGAAAATAAGATCGGCGAAGATGGATTTGGTTTTACTTTTGCCATGAAAACTTTGCTCGGCGGCCGCATTGGCATTGCGTCGCAGGCACTGGGGATTGCCTCAGGTGCATATGAACTTTCCCTTAAATATGCCAAAGAAAGAAAATCGTTTGGTACTGAAATCAAAAATCACCAGATCATCCAGTTCAAATTAGCTGATATGGCGACGCGGATTGAAGCGGCGCGTCTGCTTTGCATGAAAGCCGCAAGAGAAAAAGATCAGAAAATGGATTATGCGGTCAGCTCTTCCATAGCAAAAGTATTTGCGAGCGAAACGGCTATGTGGACAACCATCGAAGCGGTTCAAATACACGGAGGCTACGGCTATGTGAAAGAATATCATGTGGAAAGATTAATGCGCGATGCGAAGATCACCCAGATCTACGAGGGCACCAGCGAGGTACAAAGGATCGTGATCAGCAGGAGCGTTTTGAAATGAATACCATCGCCTATCATAAAATACTGGATGAACTCAAGCCGGCAAAAGTACAACTCCTTGCCGTTTCCAAAACCAGAACGCCTGATGAAATAAGAGAGCTTTACGGTCGTGGTCAGCGGGATTTTGGAGAAAACTACGTGCAGGAATTGGTAGAGAAACACAGTGCCCTGCCGGATGATATCCGCTGGCATTTCATCGGACACCTGCAATCCAATAAAGTCAAATACATTGCTCCTTTCGTATACATGATTCAGGGAGTGGATAGTGAGAAATTGATTCTGGAGATCGGCAAACAGGCCAATAAAAATGACCGGAAGATCAGATGTCTGCTCCAGGTGCATATTGCACGGGAAGAAACCAAGTTCGGATTCAACGAAAGGGAACTGATGGAGCTGGTGGATTCGGTTTCCGGCTTGCGCCAGGCGAATCAGATAAACCAGGTGCAGGTATCAGGCCTCATGGGGATGGCTTCAATGACGGAAAGTAAGGAGCAGATCCGGAATGAATTCAAATACCTGAAGTTGCTGTTCGATCGCTTGAAATCCGCTTTGCCGCAGGATCCTTTCGATACGTTGAGCATGGGCATGAGCAGCGACTATCAGATCGCCATCGAAGAGGGCAGCAC